>JAADEQ010000024.1 GCA_013153345.1 Campylobacterota bacterium
AGAGGAGCAAGTTAGTAATATTGCAGTTGTAGCTAAAAAGCAGAGCCAAGGAGTTGGAAGTAGGGGAAATAGCTGGATTGCAAAGGAGGGAGATTTGCTCTTTTCATTTGTGGTTAAAAAAGAGGATATTACTGCTGATTTGCCTATCTCTTCAGCCTCAATCTATTTTGGATATCTATTTAAAGAGCTTCTAAAAAGATATAATAAAGATGTCTATCTAAAGTGGCCAAATGATATATATTTGGGGGATAAAAAGTGTGGAGGAGTAATTACTAATTTAGTAAGAGATAGATATGTGGTTGGGATTGGATTGAATTTGGTTGAAAGGGATGATGGATTTGGATATATAAAAGAGCTAAAAGAGCCCAAAAGCCTCTTAGAATCATATTTTTTACTATTAAGAGAGAGGCCAAAATGGAAGGAGATTTTAACTAAATTTAGGTTAGAATTTAAAAATAGTTTGGGGTTTAAGACCCATATTAGGGGTAGAGTGGTTGAGTTAAGAGATGCCATATTATGTGAAGATGGCTCAATTATAATAAATAATGAAAGGGTATATAGTTTAAGATGAGTGAGATAATTAGTATAGCAAATCAAAAAGGTGGAGTAGGAAAGACCACTACAGCGGTTAACCTTGCTGCATCTTTGGCAAATAAGGGGAAAAAGGTTTTACTTATTGATATAGACCCACAATCAAACGCGACAACCAATTTGGGTTTTAAGCGTAATAATTATGAGTTTAATATCTATCATGTAATTACTGGCTTAAAAGAGATGGATGATATTATCTTAAAGACTGAGATTAAGAATTTGGATTTGGCTCCTTCAAATATTGGATTAGTGGGGATAGAGAAGGAGTTTTATGATAAGAAAAATAGAAAAAAAGAGCTTATTTTAAAAGAGAAGCTAAATAGAGTAAGAGATAAGTATGATTTTATTATTATCGACTCTCCTCCAGCACTTGGGCCAATTACTATTAATGCATTAAGTGCAAGTGATTCTGTAATTGTGCCAATTCAGTGTGAGTTTTTTGCGTTGGAGGGGCTTGCTCAGCTTTTAAATACTATTGGCTTAGTTAAAAAGTCTTTAAATCCAAACCTAAAGATTAAGGGCTTTTTGCCAACAATGTTTTCAACTCAAAATAACCTATCAAAGCAGGTGTTAGAGGATATAAAGTATCACTTTAAAGATAAGCTCTTTAAATTTAAAAAAGAGTTTATTGTGATTCCTAGAAATGTTAAAGTGGCTGAGAGTCCAAGCTTTGGGATGCCAGTAATTACATATGCGCAAAACTCAAAAGGGTCTCTTGCATATCAAGCTTTAGCAACAGCAATCTTAAAAAATAGGTAAAAAAATGGGTAAAAAAAGTGGTCTTGGAAGAGGATTAGGAGATATTTTAGAAGAGATTGGCTCTACATATGAGAGCTCTTTTAATGAGGTGTTAGAAGAGAGTGAGAGTGAGATTATTAGCGATGTGGAGATTGATTTAATTGAGCCAAATCCATATCAGCCTAGGAAACATTTTGATGAGGAGAAATTAAAAGAGCTTAGTGACTCTATTAAGCGTCACGGCCTTTTGCAACCAATTGTGGTTGTGGCAAATAATGATAGGTATATTTTAGTAGCTGGGGAGAGGAGACTAAGAGCTTCTAAGATTGCTAACTTAAAGACAATTAAGGCAATTATTGCTCCTATTGAGCTAGATGAGATTAAATTAAGAGAGCTTGCCTTAATTGAGAATATTCAAAGGGAAGATTTAAATCCAATAGAGTTAGCTAATTCATATAAAGAGTTAATAGAGGTTCACAATATTACTCATGAGGAGTTATCAAAAATTGTAAATAAGAGTCGCTCTCAAATTACTAATACACTGCGTCTTTTAAATTTGGATGAAAGCGTTCAAGAGCAGCTTGCAAAAGGGGAGATTTCTCAAGGTCATGCCAAGGTTTTGGTAAAGCTTCCAAAGAGTGAGCAAAAGAGAATAGCACAAAAGATTATAGATGATAAGTTAAGTGTAAGGGAGATTGAGAGATTAATTAAGTCAAAAGATAAAAAAGGTAAGGGTATTTCAAAGAGTGATTTTAGGCTCTCTAAAGAGGATGCAAAGTTACTTCAAGAGCTGTTACCTTTTGAAATAAAGACAAAATCTCAAAGTGTAGAGATTCTACTCCACTCCAAAGAGGATTTAGCCAAATTTATAGAGTTCATTAAAAAATCTTAAAAATTAACCCCCATTTAAATAGCAAAATGATAAAATTACGCATATTTTTATAGGAGGGCTAATGCTAGAACTAAATCCTAGTTTGATGCTGATAGTGTTGATTGTTTTTGTGGGATTGATTTTCTATTTAAACAAGGTACTCTATCAGCCACTGCTACATTTTATGGACCAAAGAGATTTGACTTTAGTTAAAGACCTTCAGGAGGTTACACAGCTAGAGAGCAATGCTGAACATCTATTTGAAGAGGCTAATTCTATTTTAGATAAGGCAAAGCAAGAGGCTTTAACTATTCGTCAAACTGCTACTAATGAGGCAAATAGTGAGGCGGCTAAGTTGATTGAGGCAAAAGAGGCTGAGCTTGAAAAGGCTTATGAGGAGTTTAAGAGAGAGCTTGAAAAAGAAAAAGAAGAGGTTAAAAACTCTATTCTTTCTCAAGTGCCTTTAATTAAAGAGGCAATTAAAGCAAAATTTGCAAAGCTTTAAGGGATTAGTATGGGTAGATATGTAAAGATTGTGGCTATTTTAGCACTTCCAGCTCTTTTGATGGCAGCAGGGGGAGCAGAGCATAATGCTTTGGCAGAGCAGTATTATAAGATGACTGGGCGTCATACAGATTTTGTGCCAAGACTATTTAACTTTATCCTTTTAGTTGGACTACTTTATTACTTTTTAGCAAATCCAATTAAGAACTATTTAAATAGTAGAAGTCAAAAGATTGCAAAGCAGCTTGAAGAGATTGAGAAAAAAAGACATCTTGCAAAGAGTGAGAAAGAGAAGGCGCAAAAGGCTTTAGAGGAGGCTAAGGCTAAGGCTAAAGAGATTATTGAAGATGCGAAAAAAGAGGCGACTCTTATTAAAGAAAAAATTGCAAAACAGACTGAAGCTGAGCTTTTAGCAATGCAAAAGATTTGTGAAGAGAGATGTGAAATTGAAGAGAGAAAGACTATTAGAGAGACTACTATAAAAGTTCTTGATGAGAATATTAAAAGTGATGATATCCCTCTTGATGCTAAGAAGATTATTAATATTGTAACTAAAGAGGTGGCATAATGGATATTTTAGTGGCAAAAAGATATGCAAAGGCTCTTTTGGAGTTAAAAGATATCTCAATTGAGAGGGTATTAGAGGATTTAAAAGTAGTTAGCAAGGCAATTACTGCTGATGAGAAGATTTTAGAGTTTATTAACTCTCCAATAGTTAGCAGTAGTGCAAAATATAAAGCTATTGTAGAGCCATTAGAAGATAAGCTAGACCCTAAGGTTGTAAATTTATTAAAGATAATGGCGCAAAAGGGGAGATTGGCTCTAGTTCCAAAATTGGTTGAGATTTTAGAGAAAGAGTTGCAATTTAGAAGTAACTCATTTAAAGGTATTGTTGAGAGCAATGAGGATATTGAGCAAGATTTAATTGAGAAGTTAGAGAAGAAGCTATCTAATTATAGTGGTGCTAATATCTCATTGATTTTTAAAAAGAGTGATATTGATGGGGTAAAGGTAGAGGTTGAGGATTTAGGGTTGGAGCTTAGTTTTTCAAAAGAGGCGGTAAGAAGAGCTCTATTTGAACATATTAAAAAAGCATTATAAGAAAGGAGATTTTGTGAGTACAAAACTACAAGCTGATGAGATTAGCTCTTTAATAAGAGAGAGAATTGAGAATTTTGAGATAAAAGTTGATATTGACGAAGTTGGGAAAGTTGTATCAATTGGAGATGGAATTGCTAAGGCTTATGGACTTAGCAATGTTATGGCTGGAGAGATGGTTGAGTTTGAAAATGGCGTTAAGGGGATGGTGCTTAACCTTGAAGAGGCAAATGTTGGTATTGTTGTTCTTGGAAAGTTTGAGTCTATTAGAGAGGGAATGAGTGTAAAAAGACTTGGCCAGCTTCTAAAAGTGCCTGTTGGAAAGGGGCTTGTTGGAAGAGTTGTAAACCCTCTTGGTGAGCCACTTGATGGAAAGGGGCCAATTGAGGCAGATGAGTATAGATTTGTTGAAGAGAAGGCTCCTGGAATTATGGATAGAAAATCGGTTCATGAGCCGCTTCAAACTGGTATTAAAGCAATTGATGCGTTAGTGCCAGTTGGTCGTGGGCAAAGAGAGCTTATTATTGGAGATAGACAGACTGGAAAGACAACAATTGCAATTGATACGATTTTAAATCAAAAAGGTGGAGATGTAATTTGTGTTTATGTAGCAATTGGGCAAAAGCAATCAACAGTTGCTAATATTATTAAGAAGCTTGAAGAAGAAGGGGCAATGGATTATACTATTGTGGTAAATGCAGGAGCAAGTGACCCTTCAGCGCTTCAGTTCTTAGCACCATATGCTGGAATTACAATGGCTGAATATTTTAGAGATAATAGTGGTCATGCGGTTATCTTTTTTGATGATTTATCAAAGCATGCAGTAGCATATAGAGAGATGAGTTTGATTCTAAGAAGACCTCCAGGAAG
>JAADEQ010000013.1 GCA_013153345.1 Campylobacterota bacterium
TTGCCAACTTGGTGAGAGTATACCTCAAACCCCTTTTGCAAAAACTCATCAATTAAGGGTTGAGGTTTAAAGTCTGATTTTACCAAAATAATCTCCCCCTCATTAATCTCTTTTAAAGCTCTATTAACTTCTGCTAGAGGACTTTGCTCTTTTTCTAAAAGCTCATTTGCATCAATAATAACCTTTGGCTCAGCAGTAATCCAAGTTGGAATCTCTTGGGATTGCTCTTTTTGCTCACTACTCTCTTTTATCTCCTCTAACCCAACAGCCTTTCTAATCTTATTAAGTAACTCAATCTCATCCATTCCTCCAACAATTGCTGCTTGTTTAATAGATGCAATTCTAGCTATCGTTCTTTTTAAGACTGGATTTTTTAGTTTCTTAAACTTTGGATTTATTCTAATTAGCTCATCCTCTAAAAAAGGATACTCCTTTAGAAGGTCATATATTTTTGTATTTAAAGTAATCTCCATCATATCCCCTTTGATTTACTATTTTTAAACATCCCCTCCATTGCCAAATAGCTATTTAGGGCTCCAAGATATGCTCTTGCACTTGCAAGCATCGTATCAATACTAAGGCCATGTCCAATTACGGCTGGCTCATTCTCATTAAATTGAACTTGAACAGTCACATTTGCCAAAGCATCTTTTCCTTGAGAAACCGATTTTACTTTGTAATCTTTTAATAACCCCTTATGGCCAGTTATTCTATCAATTGTTTTAAATATTGCATCAATTGTCCCATCTCCAATTCCAGCATCAGTTATCTTTGTATCATCTGGCATCTTAATTGTAACTGCAGCACTAGGAACTCCTCCAGTTGAATCCATCAACTGCAGTGCAACCAACTCATAAAACTCCTTAACATTTGCAATTGAGTTAGTAATTAGAGCTCTTATATCATCATCATATATCTCTTTTTTCTTATCTGCTAGCTCTTTAAACTTAATAAAGGCCTCATTTAACTCCTCTTCACTTAGATTAAAGCCAAGCTTTTTTAACTTATCTCTAAATGCAGCCCTTCCTGAGTGTTTTCCAAGAATTAAGGTATCATCTTTATTAAGCCCAATCTCTTTTGGGTCAAAAATCTCATATGTCTTTTTATGCTTTAATACCCCATCTTGATGTATTCCACTCTCATGAGCAAAGGCATTCTTTCCAACAATTGCCTTATTTGGCTGAGGCTCAATCCCTGTAATACTTGCTATCATACGACTTGTTGGATATATCTCTTGTGTATTAATCTTAGTATAGAGCCCTTTAAAATAGTCACTTCTAACCTTTAGAGCCATTACAATCTCTTCTAAAGCTGCATTTCCAGCCCTCTCACCAAGTCCATTGATTGTGCACTCAACCTGTCTAGCTCCAGCTTCAATTGCAGCCAAAGAGTTTGCAACTGCAAGCCCCAAATCATTATGGTTATGGACTGAGATAATTGCTCTATCTTTAATTGTCTCTTTTAGCTCTTTAATCATCTTTTTTATCTCATCTGGCATCTTAATTCCAACCGTATCTGGAAAGTTAAGCGTCTTTGCTCCAGCCTCAATTACTGCTTCACTAATCTCTTTTAAAAATCCAATATCGCTTCTTCCCGCATCTTCACAACTAAACTCCACATCATCGACAAAACCTCTTGCTATCTCTACTGCCTCAACTGCCCTTTTAATAACCTCATCTGGCTTCATCTTTAATTTATACTCCATATGAATTGAGCTTGTTGCAATAAATGTGTGAATTCTTTTCTTAGCTGCTGGCTCAATTGCCTTTGCAGCTTGAGTAATATCACTCTCTATTGCCCTTGATAAAGAGCAGATAGTAGAGTTTTTAACCACCTTTGAGATTTGATTAATTGCTTCAAAATCTCCCCTACTTGCTGCAGCAAAGCCAGCTTCAATAATATCAACTCCAAGCCTCTCAAGCTGAGTTGCAATTTGAATCTTTTCTTGTGTATTCATTGAAGCTCCCGGACTCTGTTCACCATCTCTTAATGTAGTATCAAATATTATAACTTGTTGCATTTTTTATTCCTTATTTAAAATTTTGATATAGTCTAGAGAAAAAGTTGTAGAAAAAAATAGATTAGAATAGCAGGAGGATAGATGAAGCTTTAGCATAAATATATTTAGTGTTTGAGACTATAAAATACATCCTCTACCCTTAAAATAATTTTTCTCAATTTTATCTTTTTAACCTTAATTTAATCTTTTTAGATATATAATTTCGCCCAATTTCAGTAGTTTGCTGTCTCGCATCGGGCGTTGCAGTAAAAATATAGATTAAGGAAAAAGTGATGAGAAAAGGGATTCATCCAGAGTATGTAACTTGCAAAGTAACTTGTGCATGTGGAAATAGTTTTGAGGTAAAATCGACAAAGCCAGAACTAAGAATCGATATTTGTAATGAGTGCCACCCATTTTTTACTGGTTCAGAGAAGATTGTAGATACAGCTGGACGTGTAGAGAAATTTAAAAGAAAATATAAACTCTCTTAACTCCTACCCCATTGTGGGGTTAAATAATGGTAATTTTTATCCCAACTCCAATTGGAAATATCTTAGATATAACCTATAGAGCAATTGAAACTCTAAAAGAGATAGAGATAATCTTTTGTGAAGATACTAGAGTTACTAAAAATCTCTTAAAACTGCTTCAAGAGCGATTAGATATAACTTTTCCTAACTATCAGCTTATCTCTTTTAATGAATATAATGCTACAAAAAGAATCAAAGAGTTTAAGAGTCAAATAGAGGTAGCCAAAGTAGCATTTATGAGCGATGCGGGAATGCCAGCAATATCAGACCCTGGAAGTGAGCTTGTTAGATTTTGTCAAGAAAACAAAATTGAGTATGACTTTTTGCCAGGAGCTAGCGTTGCTCCTTTAGTATATGCTGCAAGTGGATTTGAGAGTGGAAAGTTCTATTTTTATGGATTTTTACCTAGCAAAGGAAAAAGTAGAGAAGAGGAGCTAAAAAGAGCCCTCAAAAAAGGGATAGATACCATATTTTATGAGGCTCCTCATAGGATTATTAATCTATTAGAGCTCTTAAAAGAGTATGATATAAATCTTAAGGTATTTGTAGCAAAAGAGCTTACAAAAAAGCATCAACGCTACTTCTTTGGAGAGATAAAAGAGGTTTTAGAGGAGATAAGAGCTAGCTCAACAAAAGGAGAGTGGGCAGTTGTGGTAGAGGGAAAGGAGCAAGAGAGCTTTAGTTTAGAGCTTGATGAGATATTAGCCTTAGATATCCCTCCAAAGATAAAGGCAAAACTTGTAGCAAAAACGACAAATAGGCCAATTAAAGAGTGCTATATAGAGCTTACTCAAAAAAAATAGAAAAAAGAGTGGATTAATTTAGCTAAAAAAAGGTAAAATTTCTTATGATAATTTATGGAAAGCAGGTGTCTTTATACGCCCTAGAACATTTTGAGAATTTAATAAAGAAGATTTATGTAACAAAAATTTCAATATTGCCAAAAGAGTTGCTAAAAAAGTATGGCCCAAAGATAAAGACCATAGATAATAGGTGGGCTCAAAAGCTTAGCCATGGCGGAAATCATCAAGGGATATTGGTTGAGCTAGAGAATATAGAATTACCAACAATAGAAGATGTAAAAAATAGTAATTTTGTGTTAATTTTAGACTCAATTACAGATGTAGGCAATATTGGAGCAATAGTTAGAAGTGCATATGCTTTTGGAGTAGAAGCAGTTGTGGTAACTGGAATGAAGCAAATTAACCTTGAGGGGGTTATTAGAGCAAGCTCAGGAGCAGCCTTGAGTCTACCCCCAATTGTAGTGCCAAATATTTTAGAGCTATTAAATGAATTAAAACAGAAAAATTTTAAAGTATATGGAGCAGATTTGGATGGAAAAGGTCTAAAAGAAGCAGTGTTTGCTCCAAAAAGAGTATTAATATTAGGAAGTGAGAGCAGAGGTATCTCTAAAAGAGTAAAGGAGAAGATTGATGAGGTCTATAAAATAGAGATGAAAAGAGAGTTTGATTCACTCAATGTATCAGCAGCAGCTGCAATTTTTTTATATAGGATGAGCGATGGAGTTAAATGAGTTTTTTAAATCATATTCACTTGAGACTATTAATGAGAGAACTAATATCCCTATTGAGGTATTAGAGAGAATTAAGAATAAAGAGTGGGAGAAGCTTAAAAAGGTTCAAACTCTTGGTTTTTTAAAGATTATGGAGCGAGAGTTTGAGGTTGATTTGAGTGAAGCAAAAAAAGAGATTGAAGAGTTTTTTAAGGATTTTAAGACAAAAGAGCCAATTAGTCCAATCGATTTAGTAGATGTAGAGATTGGAAGTAGCACTGGCAATAAGATTGTATCTCTTATATTAACTATTATTACAATTATAGCAGTCGGATATACTGGATGGTACTACTATAACAAACAAAATAGTGTGCCAATTGAGGGGTTTGATGAGAATAATGAGACTCAAAATAGCAATAACTCATCTATTATAATAGAGCAGACAAATGAGCAGCCCAATAATAGCTCTACTGAATCAATAAAAAAAGAGGAAAATAAGTTTAACCCAACCACCCTAGAGCAGCCAAAAGAGCCAAAAAGAGCAATTGTGGATAATACTACTCAAAAGGCAGTAGAGTCTTTACTAAATGAGAATAATAAAGAGATACA
>JAADEQ010000150.1 GCA_013153345.1 Campylobacterota bacterium
TAGAGTCTTATTTGAGATATATGAGATGCTCCACTCCCATCCAGATATTATGACCCAAAGTAAACTAAAATATATCACTAGATTTAAAAAGACCTATGAGGATGGAATTTTTAATCTAGAAGATAAATATGGAGTAAGAAGAACCCTATTAGTATATTTAGATAGTATTGATACCTATTCGATGAATATATTAATATATGCTTTTTCTATCTCAATTGATTGGGAAGAGTGGCTAAGAGTTAAGCAAGATATAATAAAAAGAGCACTTTTAATTATTGAAAATTCAGAGCTAGAGCTAGCTATTCCCAAAGAGGAGATTATTTTAGAAAATCTCTCCTCTAAAAAGAGTCCAAATTCTTCTAAAAGTTATAATTAAATTGAATAGTAACTCCAAACTCTTTATGCTCATTCTTAATCTCTTGAGCAATTCCCAAAGCGCTAATATCGGCTGAAGTTTTACTATTTAAAGCATAAACCAAAGCTATATCGGTTGAAAAGTTACTATTTGCTCTATATGTCCCTCCAAAAGTAATATGGTTTTTAGCAGTAGCTGGAAATCCCAATAGATTAAACATATTTAAAGCTGCTGCTGCCATATCTGTTGCTCCATCAAAAATAGTTACTGGATTACTTCCATGATTAAATCCAACTCTAATATCCCAATTAGAAGCGCTATATTGATATCCAACTGCATATACATCTTGGTCATCCCAACCAAACTCTCTATATCCCTTTGCATCAGACCAAAAAATTCTTTTAAAATCAACTGCAATAGAGTGAGCCCCAAAACTATAACTAACTCCAACTCCAGCCTCTGCTGGCTGCTCTAAAATATCACTAATAGCAGGAAAGTTTGGTATAGCTTGAAATGGAGCTGTTGCAGTGGTTAATACCCTATCATACTCCATCTCAATCTTACTTTTATAGACTGCTCCAACCATTAGCCCATTATGAAAATCATAGGTAGCTCCAATTGATACTCCAACTCCAAAATCTTGAGATTGACCAGAACTGACCACTCCTATTTGAGGATTTGGATGTTGATAATATATATCCAAAGAGCCATATTGCAAAATTGGAGCAACTCCAATACTAAATCCATTAACCTTATATGCCAAAGGAACTGCAAACTGCATTAGCTGAAGAGTAGTCTCCATATTCATTAAACTACTCTCATCTCTAAAATCTGTCCCCATTCCAGCAGTCCCCCACATTCCAACTCCCAAATATACTCTAGAGCCAATTTTACTAGCAATAGAGACCTCTGGAATTACACTAATATCTGCATCGCTCTCCTTTGGATTTCCTGTTGGGCCAATATCACTCTTAATTGTTGGCATAAAGATAGTCCCTCCAAAGCTAATTTGAGTTTGAGGAACTTTGGTAATTAGGGCTGGATTTGTTAAAGTAGACTCTGCGCCATGACTAAAAGCAATGCCAGCTCCTCCCATTCCTCTAGTTTTTGCACCTACTCCTATTAATATATCTCCATTTGTAGCATATACACCAGTTGAAAGAGCTAATATAAAAGAGAGCTCCTTTTTCATAACTACTCCTTAAAATAAACTATAATACAAAATTATGATATAAGATATAATTTTATTATTTGATTAAAATAGGAGCTTTTTGTAAAATTTAAAAGAGAGAGTTTCATAAGTAAACATTATATTTTTATATAATAAATTCTTTTGATAAAAGGAGAAAGAGTTAATAAAAAGAGTTTAAAATCTATAACTAATAGAGGCTATCCATATATCTATTCCATCATTTGGCTCTTTGATACTTCCATTTGAGTAGTGCATAAATCTAAAACTTCCTTCAATATTTCTATATTTAACCCCAACTCCAATCCTATCTTCAAATAAGAAGTTTGTTGCAAGGTCTCTATTATCAATCTTATCCTCTTTAAAATAAGAAACTCCAATACCAGCCTCTATAAATGGCTTAAAGTTACCAAAATCTAAATAGTAAGCAAATACAGGCGAGAGAGCCACTCCAAAATTCTCATCCAAACTCTTACCCTTCCAGTAGTTAATTGATAGTTCATAGTAGCCACTAAAATATCCAAAACTACTCTTTAGCCATTTGGAAGAGAAATCTTTTCTAACTCCTAAGCGATAGATTTTTATATTATCTCTACTCTCTCCAATGCTCAAAGTAACTTCATCAATATTAAATCCATAAAGATTAATTAAAAATATAGAAGCTAATAGAATTTTTTTCATTAAAAGGGCCTTTTTTATAATTGTAGCATAAGAAAAATAAGAAGTGGTAGCAAGGGCGGAACTCGAATCCGCGACCTCCGGCTTATGAGACCAGCGCTCTAACCAGCTGAGCTACCTTGCCATAGAAGATTGTGAGTGAAATTTTACATAAAAAACCTTTAAAGAAGATTAAAGTAAAATATTTTTTTGAAATTCCCAAATTACCTTCTATTCAATAAACTTTATTGAGCCTTATAGACTAAATTTTTTTTAGTTTTTTAAAAAAACTATTGACATTTTTTAAAGAACCTATTATAATTCCAAAAAAATTTATTAAAAGGAGCAACAATGAACTTTCAACCATTAGCTAATAGAGTATTAGTTGAAAGAGAAGAGGAGACTACAACAACAAAATCAGGAATTATTATACCAGATAATGCAAAAGAGAAACCTCTACAAGGAAAAGTTTTAGCTGTTGGTCCAGATGCTGAAGAAGAAGGTATCAGAGTAGGAGATATTGTAGTATTTGGAAAATATGCTGGAACTGATATTGTATTAGAGGATAATGAGTATTTAATTCTAAATAGCGATGATATTTTAGGAATTTTAAAATAATTAAATAAAATATAGAAAGGAGAAAAAAGATGGCAAAAGAGATTACTTTTAGTGATAAAGCAAGAAATAGTCTATATAGCGGAGTTAAAAAATTAGCTGATGCTGTGAAAGTTACAATGGGTCCAAGAGGTAGAAATGTTTTAATTCAAAAGAGTTTTGGTGCTCCAACAATTACTAAAGATGGTGTGAGTGTTGCAAGAGAGATTGAGCTTGAAGATACAATTGAGAATATGGGAGCTCAACTTGTAAAAGAGGTTGCAAGCAAAACTGCAGATGAGGCTGGAGATGGAACAACAACTGCAACTGTTTTAGCTGAGTCTATCTTTAAAGAGGGATTAAAAAATATTACAGCTGGAGCTAACCCAATTGAAGTTAAAAGAGGAATGGATAAGGCTGCAGCTGCAATTATTGATGAGCTAAAGAAAAACAGCAAAGAGGTAAAAGATAAAAAAGAGATTGCTCAAGTTGCAACAATTTCAGCAAATAATGACCCTAAAATTGGTGAGCTAATTGCTGAAGCGATGGAGAAAGTTGGAAAAGATGGTGTAATTACTGTTGAAGAGGCTAAAGGAATTAATGATGAGCTAGAAGTTGTTGAGGGAATGCAGTTTGATAGAGGATATTTAAGTCCATATTTTGTAACAAACCCAGAAAAAATGACAACTGAGTTTGAGAATGCATTAATTTTAATAACTGATAATAAAATTAGCACTCTAAAAGATTTAATTCCAATTTTAGAGCAGACTCAACAAACAGGACGCCCACTATTAATTATTGCTGATGATGTTGAGGGTGAGGCTCTTGCAACATTGGTACTAAATAAACTAAAAGGTATCTTAAATATTGCAGCAGTTAAAGCGCCAGGATTTGGTGATAGAAAAAAAGAGATGCTAAAAGATATTGCAATCTTAACTGGTGGAGAGGTTATTACTGAAGAGCTTGGATTAACTTTAGAAAAAGCAACTCTAGACCAACTTGGCCAGGCTGGAAGAGTTATTATTGATAAAGATAATACAACAATTGTTGATGGAAAAGGTGATAAAGAGGCAGTTGAGGCAAGAATTAGAGAGATTAAGGCTCAAATTGAAAATACTACAAGTGAGTATGATAAAGAAAAACTTCAAGAGCGCCTTGCAAAATTAAGCGGTGGAGTTGCAGTAATTAAAGTTGGAGCTCCAACTGAGACTGAGATGAAAGAGAAAAAAGATAGAGTTGATGATGCGCTATCTGCAACAAAAGCTGCAGTTGAAGAGGGAATTGTAATTGGTGGAGGAGCAGCTCTAGTTAAAGCTGGAAAGGCTGTTAATTTAGAGCTTGAAGGTGATGAGCAAATTGGAGGAGATATTATCCTTAGAGCTATAAAAGCACCAGTTAGACAAATTGCAGAAAATGCTGGATTTGATGCTGGAGTTGTAGCTTATAATGTAATGAACTCAGAGAATCCAAATGAGGGATTTGATGCAGCAACTGGAAAATATGTTGATATGTTTGAAGCGGGAATTATTGACCCATTAAAGGTTGAAAGAGTTGCTCTTCAAAATGCAGTGAGCGTTGCAAGCTTGCTTCTAACAACTGAAGCAACGGTTAGTGATATAAAAGAGGAAAAACCAGCAGCTCCTGCAATGCCAGATATGGGCGGAATGGGGATGATGTAATTCATCCCTTTTCTTAGTTTCTCAAAACGATTAGAAATTATTTAATATATCTTACTTCTATTTCTTTATTTTTTTCTATAAAAGAGCAGTTTTCATCAAAAATTGCAACAACATTACTTTTTGCAAGTGGCATAATCATTCCTGAACCATATTTATTGTTTTTATATGGATAGAAGTAT
>JAADEQ010000081.1 GCA_013153345.1 Campylobacterota bacterium
GAATATATCCAACTGCTAAACTTTTACCCCCAGGATATCTAATTGGAGCTTGGGTATATCGTTTATATCTATTTTTTGTAGAGCTTTTACTCCTTAAAGAGGATAAAAAAATCTCCTTTTTACTCTCCATATCATCAAATAACATCAACTACCTTTAAAAAAGTTATAAGATATTATAGCCAATCTTAATAGAAGAAATTAAGAAGTAAAAAGAGCCAAAGGGCCCTTATGATGCAGGAATAACAGAAACTCTTTTCTTATTTCTTGTAGCGTTTTCAAACTTTACTACACCCTCAATTAGAGCATAGATTGTGTGGTCTTTTCCAATTCCCACACCTTTTCCTGGAAGAACTTTAGTTCCTCTTTGGCGAATAATAATATTTCCTGGCACTACTCTCTCACCGCCAAACTTCTTTACACCTAAGCGGCGTCCAGCTGAGTCGCGGTTATTTTGAGTAGAACCTTGTCCTTTCTTGTGTGCCATAGCTCTCTCCTTATGCTATTTTAGTAATTCTTACTCTTGTAAAATCTCTTCTAAAACCTCTTTTTACTTTAGAGTCTTTTCTTCTTCTCTTTTTAAAGATAATAACTTTTTTATCTCTACCTTCATTAATAACTTCACCCTTAACAACAGCACCCTCAACAAATGGTGCTCCCACCTTTAGCTCACCATCATTAATTGCTAAAACTTCTTTAAATTCAACTTCGCTCTTAGGCTCCAATCCCATATAATCAAAGCAAATAATATCACCCTCTTTCACTTTGAATTGTTGCCCACTTGCTTTTATTATCGCATACATAATTCACCCTTTTTTGGCTATTGAGTGCGAGATTATATCTAAAAAATATTAAATCTCTAATTAAAATTGACAAAAATCACACTAAAGCTATACAATCAATCTCTATCTTCACATTTAAAGGCAAAGTTTTTACTGCAATAGTGCTCCTTGCTGGCTTATGCTCCTTAAAAAACTCCTCATATATCCCATTTACCACCTTAAAATCATCCATATCACTTAGAAAAATAGTGGTTTTTATAACTTTATCCAAACCACTTCCAGCTGCCTCTAATATATGGCTTAAATTGGTAAGTACCTGTCTAGTCTGCTCTTTAATATCATCACTTACCAACTCTCCTTCTGCATTAAGCGCAATTTGCCCTGAGGTAAATACCATTCCATTTGCAATCACTGCTTGAGAGTATGGCCCAATTGCTTGAGGTGCCTTAGATGTTGAAACTATTTTCATCCTCTCTCCTTAATTATTCTCATAAAAAATATAATTGGTTGAGTAGTCTGAAAACTCAAAATATACCTTCTTTTCACCCTTATCAACCTTTAGATTAAAATTTTTATCATCATACCCATACCCATATCTATATGGTCTTGGCTTATTATCATAGGTCCCATAAGCAGTTGAGAGCTTATCAATCTTAATAAATCTCTTTACTAACTTCTCTCCTGCATATACATCCAACACCCCATCTGTTCCTGTCCAGTTTTGAATTGAGCGACTAATAGTATTTTGAGTCTCTTGAGTACACGACACAACTCCAAATCCAATTAATGCGACAAATATAAGCGTTACAACTCTTTTCATTTTTTATCCTTTTGGTAGTTTAAATTTTTTAATCTCAAATTCTCCATCCTCATTATAGTATAAATAATAGAAAATATCGCTTGCAACTCTTAAATTTAACAAATATCTTAGAGCCAAATTTGCCTCAAAAGAAGCAATCTGCATCACCATTGGCGCAGCAATCCCTTTTGGCTCCATATCTTTTGTTGCAAACATTGAAAAATCACTCTCTTTAAATAGACAAACTTGCCCATTAAACTCCTCTACACTCCCATATATCCAAGCAATATTTCTCTCTTTTGCAACTTTATTAATCTCTTCTCTACTCTTTAGATTATCTGTTGCATCAATAATTAAATCATAATTAAAGCTATCTAACTCTTCAAAGGCTGATATAAAAAACCTACTCTTTAAAAGGGGATTTCTCTTTTTAATCTTTCTAGAAGCCACCTTTGCTTTATACTCTCCAACCTCATCACCATCAAATAGAACTTGGCGATGGATATTATGGTTTTCTATCTTATCAAAATCAACAATATCAATCTCACCTATTCCACTCCCACTCAATGCCAAAGCAATAGAGCATCCAAGCCCCCCACTTCCAACAATTAATACCCTCTTCTCCTCTAGCCCCTTTTGCCTCTCTTCTCCCCAAAGCATAATTTGGCGTAAAAAATAGTCCACTAAATCTCTCCTCTTTTAGCTAAATGGTGCCTAAATCTCCACCCTCTTCTACTCTCACTCAATACCTCTTTGCTAACTGACTCAATTAACATCGACTCTTTATCCTCCAAATTCATCTCAATCACTCCATTTGGATTTACCAACATTGAGTCTCCATAAAAGTGCCACTTAACTCCATCTTCAATAAAATCCCCCACTCTATTTGCCCTTAAAATATAGCAGTTATTCAAAAAGGCCCTCATTGAGATAAGCTCCCTCCAGCGATATTGGGAATTAAAAGTAGTAGCAGTTGGAAGCAATACCAAATCTACCCTCTTTTGCAAAATATATTGCCATAACTTATCAAAATGAATCTCAAACCCAAACATAACCCCAACCTTAAAACCATTAATAGTAAAGCTTAATGGGTCACTAAGGGGCTTTATTGGATTACTAAAAAACTCCTCCTCGTTCCAATGGGGATAGTTAATTAAGAGCTGTTGAGTATAATAACTCAAAGACTTAGGAGATATCTTTACAATCTTTTTATAATATCTCTTCCCCTTTACCTCTACAATTGGAGCTACAAAAGTGATATCATACTCTTTTGAAAATCTCTTTAAAATTGCAATATGGCTATTGGTCTGCTCCTTTACCATATTTTTTGGCATATTAATAAGCTCTTTAAAAAAGTGATTAGTAACATACTCCCCAAATAGCAACAAACTACAATCTCTCTCTTTTGCCTTTTTAATATAAAACTCTAAACGCGAAGTATTAACCCCTAAAGTAGGAAGCTGCAATGCTCCAACAACTAACTCTTTCAACTCTTTATCCCGCTTTCTTCTTTATCAATCTCTATAACCTTTAGCTTTGCATCTTCTAAAATAGTTTGAGCCTCCTTAATTGTCTCAAGCCCCTTTTTATATAACTCAATCGCCTCCTCCAAGGTTATCTCACTACTATTTAGCCTCTCTAAAATCTCTTTTGCCTCTTTTAATCTCTCTTCAAAACTTTTGCTCATCAATCTCCTTTAACATCTCTTTTATAATACCATCAAACTTCTCAATCTCAACCAAAAATGCATCATGCCCATAATCACTATCAATCTCAATATAGTTATACTTCTTATTAAGCCTCTTTAACATATTTGCTAAATGCTCCATCTCTTGAGGAAAAAAGAGCATATCTCCACTAAAGCTTATTAGATTTATCTTTGCCTTTACTCTACTTATTGCATCATATAAAGAGCCATAACCTCTAGCTAAATTAAAGGTATTAATAGCTTTTATAATATATAAATAGCTAAGAGGGTCAAACATCTTTGAAAAGTTATTGGTATTATACTCCATATATCTCTCAACCTCATACCTTCCAAACAGCTCAAACATCCCATCAGTTGGAACATAAGCCTTTCCAAACTTCTTCTCCATCGATTGCGGAGACAAATAGGAGATATGGCCAGCAATCCTTCCAATTGCTAACCCATCACAACCCTTCTCTTTAAACTCATCCTTATCATAATTTCCATTATTAAATCTAGGGTCTCTTCTAATTGCCTCCATTGCAACCTTATTAAAGGCAATTGCCCAAGGTCTAGTTGCATATGTGGCAGCAAGAGCAATTATATTCTTAGCAAAGTTTGGATAGTCAACTGCAAACTGCAAAGCTTGCATTCCCCCCATTGAACCACCAATAATAGTATGGACACTATGAATCCCTAATGATGAAAGAAGCTGCTTTTGAGCCTTTACCATATCCTTAATCGTAATAACTGGAAACTTTAGACGATATGGCTCATTTGAAGGGTATTGAGGTGACATTGGACCAGTGCTACCAAAGCAAGAGCCAATAGTATTTGAGCATATTACAAAATATTTAGTAGTATCAATCGCTTTGCCATCTCCAATTAAACCATCCCACCAGCCCGGCTTCTTATCACCCTCATAAAGTCCTGCAGCATGATGAGAACCACTTAGAGCATGACAGACCAATACTACATTACTCTTATCGCTATTTAGCTTACCATATGTCTCATACTTTATATCATATGGCTCAAGAATTCTTCCACTCTCTAAATAGAGAGGAGAGGTAAAGTGTGCACTCTTTGTTATTATCTCCATTGGTTACTTTTATTTTTTATTGAAATTGTATCTAAATTATATTTAAGCTAAAAATCTAAATTCTATTAGCTACCTTAATAGCAAAATTCAACTAACCTACCTTTTTAATCATTAGGCACAATCAATCCTATCTCTTGAAGTGGAAGATAGTTAAAATAGTATCTACATCCCATATGGATAATATAATCTAATACATCTTTATATTCGGGTTTTTTAAACCAATCGTTTAAGATATAGATATATTCTACCCTATAGTTTAGATAAGAAAACAA
>JAADEQ010000102.1 GCA_013153345.1 Campylobacterota bacterium
TAAACATAATACCTCTATTTTGATTAACCAAATTAAGTTTGAGATGCTCTATAATACTAGATTGATTGAAGAGGAGTTAATTAAGATTATCTCTAAGACTCCTGGAGAGGTTACTATTAAAAAAGAGACTATTAATAGATTTATTCCCATTAATTATAAAGTTGAGGTGTTAGATAATAATCTTAATCCAATCTTTGGAGAGATTAAAAAGCCTATTAAGCTTGACAAAGAGTTTTACAATTTTGATGAGCAATGTTTTAGTATTATAAAAAAGCCCTTGAAAAATGGGAATATAAGCTATATTATCCTCAAGAGTGATGCTTTAAAAAAACATTTACAGCAGTTAAAACTTAAAATATTTTATACGCTGGCTGGGATATTTATATTTATGGCAGTTATTGGATATTTTCTATCAAAGCTATTTTTGCGTCCAATTAGAGAAAAGATTGAGGAGATTGATAGATTTATAGAGGATACTACTCATGAGTTAAATACCCCAATTACTGCAATTTTAATGACAATTGATACCCTAAAGTGTGAAGATAGTAAGAAGCTAAAGAGACTAAAGGCTAGTGCTACAAAGTTAAGTAGTATGTATGAGAGGTTAACATATTCTCTAAAAGATAGTAATTTTGAAAAAAGTGAAGATATAATTAATCTAAAAGAGTTAATTCAAAATAGAATAGATTATTTAAAAATATTAGCAGAGAGTAAAAAAGTAAATATTATCTCCTTGCTAGAAGATAAAAAAGTTAAGGCTAATAGAGAAGATATAAAGGTGGTAATTGATAATATCATTACCAATGCGATTAAATATAGCAACTCAAATGGAGTTGTAAAAGTTGAGATGAAGGATAATAGACTATTTATATGTGATGAGGGAATTGGGATTAAAGAGGAGTATATTAAAGATATATTTAAGAGATATAAAAGATTTAATAAAGAGAGAGGAGGGCTTGGGATTGGGTTAAGTATTGTAGATAGTATATGCAAAAAGTATAATATAGGAATGGAGGTAAAGCCAAACTCTCCTAAGGGGACTTGTTTTATATTAGATTGTAGTGCTATTGTAGTTTAATCTCTTTTTCTATAACTAAGGGCTTCTAATATATCTTTTTTTGTTATTAAGCTATTTTCATTTAAATCTGCAATTGTTCTAGCTACTTTTTTGATATTGGCAATTGCTCGGTGTGAAAGGGAGAATTTTAATGTGGCCTCTTCTAAGATATCTTTAGCCTCCTCTTCTAGGATGCAATATTTCTCAATCTCTTTTTCGTTAAGTTTTCCATTTAGCTCTTTTTGACCTCTTTGCTTTTGAGCAATAAAGGCTTTTATAACGCTTTTGTGTAGCTCTTTAGAGGAGGTATGAGCTCTATCTGAAAACTCAACCTCTTGCATTGTTACAAATAGCTCAATCCTATCTAAAAATGGGTCAGAGAGTCTATTTTTATATCTTTTAATTTCGCTTTCAGAGCACCTACACACCTTATTTTTTGAGAGTAGATTTCCACATGGACAAGGGTTCATTGCTCCTATAAATAGAAAGTTTGCTTCATAAGTTAATTTAGAGTTTACTCTAGCAATATTAATTACTCTATCTTGAAGAGGCTCTCTAAGGGCCTCTAATACTTTGGAGTGAAAATGGGGAAGTTCATCAAAAAATAGGATTCCTAAGTTTGCCAGTGCTACCTCTCCAATTTTTGCTCTATTAGAGCCCCCTCCAAAGATTGCTGAGGGGGTTGCACTATGGTGAGGTGACCTAAAGGGTCTAATTGGTTTAAATTTAGGCTCTTTATTATCTAAATATGTTGCTTTTGCAATTGATAATATTTCACTACTTGATAGAGGGGGAAGAATATATTGAAGCCGCTTAGCAATCATACTTTTTCCACTTCCTGGATTTCCATTTAGGATAATATTGTGATTTCCTGCTGCTGCAATTAGGGCGGCTCTTATGGCTCTATATTGTCCTTTAACCTCTTTAAAATCTAAAGGATAGTTGGTTAGAAAGTAGTAGGGAGTATTATTTATAGTGATTGAGTTTTTACTAAAATCTTTAATCTCAAACTTGCTTTTTGGAAGAGAGGGGCTTTTTATTACCTCAATTGCCTCTTTTATATTATCTACTCCAATAAAGTTTACCCCTTTTATATATTGCAAAGAAGAAAGAGTCTCTTTTGGCACAATTGCATCTTTTATTAAATTTTGCTCTTTTAAAGATAAAATAAGAGGAAATATTAAAGAGCTTCCCTTTACCTTTCCATCTAATCCCAATTCTCCAAAAATAAATAGCTCTTGATGAGAGATTTTTTTATTAAATAGTGCTATCATTAAAGCAATGGCCAAATCAAAATGGGTTCCTTGTTTTTTTATATCACTTGGAGAGAGATTTATAGTAATTCTTAATGGAGGTAGCTCCAAACTATTAGTTAATAGAGCACTCTTTGCCCTCTCTTTAGCCTCTTGAATGTCGCTACTGGCCAATCCTACAATATTAAAGCTTGGTAATCCTTTAGTAAATGAGCCTTCTACCTCTACAACTTTAGCATTTACCCCTTCTAAAGAGGCTGATTTTAGTTTATTAATAATAGTATCCATAAGTAAAATAATACTAAATTTTCTTTTCAATAGAGTTAAATATTTCTTTCTTCTAATATTTTTTGATATAATATAGAAAAAGTAGGAGATTATTTTATGTCTGTCTTGGCTACTTCTTCTGTTTCAGACTATTTTATTGACCAAAAAGTAGCTGAGGGGATATTTAAAGAGGCACTTCAAGAAAAGGGGGCTTATAGGGTTTTAAACTATTATGGAGCAAATGGAGTTGGAAAGAGCAAATTTAAAGAGTATTTAGAGTATAAATATATTGATAAAAAAGAGCTCTTTGGAATAGAGTTAAATTTTAATAATCGTCTACTTCATAACCCTAAAAATGCAATAATGTATATTGCGAAGGAGCTAGAGGCTCAATTTAATTTTAACTTTTTAGCTCTTTGGAAGGCTTATGCGATATTGTGGCATAAGAGATTTGAAAAGAGTCTAATTATGTATGCCGCAGATTTGCCATATATTGCTGAGATTAAAAAATTGGTTGAAGAGGAGAGAAAAAATCGCTCTTTATTAAGAATTATGAAGGGGCTTTTTAAGCCATCAATTGCTAAAGAGCTGGAGGAGCTAAAGAGTTTAGATACTCAAGAGATAGAGGCTAGGTTATATAAATTTTTTGCTTCTGATTTGCAAACTCTTATTAAACAGCATAATTTAAAAGATTTTATCTTCTTTATTGATAGTTATGAATTGATTTATGAAAAAGAGGCTATATCTCCTTGTGATAATGATAGATGGATAAGGGATTTAGTATTACAGATTGGAAGAGATGCTTTGTTTGTAATATTTAGTAGCCATCCAATTGAGTGGGAGAGGTGTAATGTTACATGGAAGACGCAGATAAAATTTTATGAGCTAGAGAAGTTTAAAAGAAAAGATGCAATTAGATATCTACAAGAGAGTGGAATTAAAGATATAAAATTAAAAGAGGCAATTGTTGTAAGTAGTGCTTCTACTCCCTTTTGGCTCTCTTTAGCTAAATATGCCTATTTTAAAAAAGAGGATAAACTCCCAGCAGTAAAGCATGATATATTAAATAGCTTTTTGATAAATCAAAAGAGTGAGATTATTAGGCTTCTGAAAATTTTGTCTCACACTCGCTTTTTTACCAAAGATATAATAAAAAAAATATCTATCTATTTTAATATTCCAACTAATACCAATCTTTTAATAGAGTTGACTTCTTTTGATTTTATTAAAGAGATAGGAAACAATAGGTATGTTATTGATAAGGTATTGCGCGAAGAGCTAATAGAGCTTGAGGATGAGGAGAAAAATAGAGATTATCAAATCTTTCTATTTGGTTACTATGAAGACCTTCTTCACTCATTAGATAAAGAGAAAATAAAAAATACTCCTGAGTTTATTGATGAAGTGTTAGAGGAGGCGTGGTATTACTTAACAACCATTAGCGATGAGCCTTTAGTTCACTTTGAGTGGTTAGATTATTATGTTTCAAGATTTTTTCTATATGCGGCTTGGGAACCTTTTATATATAGATATAAGCAGATAATCCCCAAACTAAAAGCCAAAAAGGATGATTTATCAAAAGAGAAGTTAATTACTCTTTATAACAATTTGGCTGGTCTTTATGAATCAATTGGAGAGAATAGGTTGGCTAAATTATACTATATAAAAGTGGCAAAATTAAATAGGCCAGAGCTTTTAAAAGTATAAAATAAAAAATTTCTAAAAATCTTTTTCTTCTCTATTCCCATTCCATCGACCTACTTGTTACCAATTTAAAAAAAATAGTAAAAAAATTGGAAATTTTTTGGAAAAACTCTTGACAAAGAGAGAAAAAGATAATATAATGCCAGTCCAAAAACGCCAAGGAAGGCGTTGGGGGAAGTTCTTTTAAAAAAGATAAGGTGTTCTTTAACAACCAAATGTCAAAGAGTAACCATCCACTAAAGAGTTAGGGTTTAGTTGATTTGATTTTTTATGGAGAGTTTGATCCTGGCTCAGAGTGAACGCTGGCGGCGTGCTTAACACATGCAAGTCGAACGAGAACGGCCC
>JAADEQ010000067.1 GCA_013153345.1 Campylobacterota bacterium
TGAGGTTAGAATTGTAGAAGAGATTCCAAAGTATGGCAATAGTATAAAGTTTAGGAGTAGTTGTGAAGGTAGGATTTGTAGGGTAGTAGGGAAGAAGAGAGGATTAAAAAGAGAGTATATTATTAAGTTAGAGCCAAATAGCCAATATAGGTTTTTTACTCAATATGAGATTTTATATTAAAATGGGCTCTTTTTTTGATACTATTTTATAAAAAAATTAAGAGTTTAAGATGGTAAAGGTTACAAATCCATATTTGGAGTTGGGGGAGAAGTTTTATAGTTTTGAAAAGATAACCCCTTTAAATAGGCCCTATTTGGTTGATGTGAATGAGAGATTTGCAAATGAGCTTGGATTAGATTTTAGCCAAAAAGAGTGGGAGGAGATATTAAATGGTAAGAGACTTTTAGAGGGCTCTAAGCCATTTTCGATGGTATATGCTGGCCATCAATTTGGTTATTTTGTCCCTAAACTTGGAGATGGAAGGGTTGTAAATATTGGGAAGATAAACTCTTATCATCTGCAACTAAAGGGTAGTGGAGTTAATAGTTACTCTAGAAGTGGTGATGGAAGAGCTCTTTTTAGAAGCTCAGTAAGAGAGTATTTGGCAAGTGAGGCGATGTTCTATTTGGGGGTTGAGACAACTAGAGGAGTTGCTCTTTTGGGAGCAGAGCATCAAATATATAGAGAGGAGTGGCAAAAAGCGGCAATAGTGCTTAGGGCTAGTAGAAGTTGGGTTAGATTTGGAACTTTTGAGTATTTTGCTAACTCTAAAGAGCTTGAGGCGTTGGCTAACTATGTAATTGGGGAGAGTTTCTCTTTTTTGGAAGGAGAAAGAGATAGATATTTTTTGATGTTTATGGAGATAGTAAAGCGTAGTGCTAGGTTGGTTGCTAAGTGGAATAGTATTGGGTTTGTGCACGGGGTATTAAATAGTGATAACTGCTTGGTAGATGGGTCTACTATTGATTATGGCCCCTTTGCATTTTTGGAGGTATATGAAGATTTTACTCCAAATAGAGGAGATAAAAAACGAAGATATAGTTTTGGTAGGCAAGCTTTAATAATGAAGTATAATCTTAATATGCTTGCTAAATCTCTTGGGGGGTTGATTGAGAGTAAAGATTTAGTGTATGCTCTTTTATTGTTTGATAGCATATATGTTGAGGAGTTTTTTAGGTTGATGAAAAGAAAACTTGGCTTTTTGGAGGAGATGGAAGGGGATATAGAGTTAATTGTTGAGCTTTTAGAGATTTTAAAAAAAGATAAAGTAGATTATAGTAGCTTTTTTTATAATTTAACTTATGATAAAGAGCTTTTTATAGAGAAAAGATGGATAAAAAAATATAAAGAGCGTATGAGAATGGAGGATATTACTAAGAGTAAAGAGATAATGAGAAAAACCAATCCTAGGTATATATTAAGAGGATATATTTTAGAAGAGGCGATAGAGAGAGGATTAAATGGGGATTTTAGTTTAATAAAGAGATTGAAAGAGGTGGTGCAATCTCCTTATGAGAGAGATTTGGAGTTTGAAGGGCTTTTAAAAGAGAAAAAGTGGCAAAATATTAGGTTAAGTTGTAGCTCTTAGGGGAAAAGATTGTGATATAATATGAAAAATTTTAAAGGATAGGTATGAAAAAGATAGCTTTTATGGGAATATTAATTGCTTTTTTTATAGGAGGGTGTGGAGGCGGCTCTTCGAGTAGTGGTAGTGAGCCTACCTCTTCTCTTCCAGCAGCTCCAAGTAGTAAAGAGATGGCAGTGGTTGATGAGAGTAATCAAGAGAGTATCACTTTAAATAGCTATTTAATTGCATTAGATAACTCCTCTTCTAGCTCTTCGCTTGATATGTTGCAAAGAGAAAACAGATTATTAAAGAGTCTAAGAGCTTTGGATATAGAGAAAGAGTTAAAAAGTAGGGTAGTAGATTGTGAAAATGGAGGGGTTGTTGAGGTTGAAGGGGATGAGTTTAATGGGAAGATGATATATAAAAATTGTGAGATAGATGGAGTGGTTTATAATGGAGAGTTAGAGTATAAAACTATTAATAACCAAAAAGAGGTAGTAGCTAAAGAGTTTATAATTAAGTATGGAAATAGCGAGGTGGATATTAAATATGGAGAGATAACTTTTATTGATGAAAATAGTATTGAATATAACAAATTATATGCACTTTATAAAGTAGATGGAAAAGTTATTGAGTATTTTAACTACTATACTAAGGTAAGAATGTTAGATGATAAAGTTGCTATTAGCTTTAGAGGATATATAAAGAGTGATTGTTTAGGAGGATATGTTTATATTAATAGTCTTAAAGAGCTTATAGGGGATGAGACTACTTTGGAGCAAGGGGCGTTTGAGGTTGTAGGAAGTAAAAAGATAAAGGTGGAGATTAAAGAGGCTCTTAATCCTTATGAGAATCAAGTTGAACCAATGGTTAAGATTCTTTATCCTAATAAAGAGGAACTTTTAACTCAACCAGAGGTCTCTAATAAGCTTATTAAGACAATATTGATGGGGTGTAGTAGAGAGTATTTTAAAGAGAGTCCGCAAAATGAAGAGATGTTAGATTTAAGTAATCAAGAGATGGCCTCTAAGGCTATTTTTAGTGCTATTTATTCAATTTTATCGGAGCAAGAGCCTATTGATAAAGCAAATAGTGTAAGCGAGAGATTATTAAGAGAGATAGCATATGAGGATATTGAGAGAAAAGAGTGTGATAAGGGAGAGGTTGTAACTACCTATTTGGGTGAGAGTAGGGGGTTAAAGGAGTATAAAGATTGTACAATTGAGGATACCACTTTAAATGGTAAGATATTTTTTACTAAAAAAGATTTTGAGAAGAGCTACTTTTTGTTTGATAATTTAGAGGTAAAAGAGAGTAATAGAAGTGGAGTTATTAGATATGGAGTTTTATATAGCGAAGGCACATATGATAAAGTAGTCTATAATAGATTATATGGAGAGTTTGATATTGATGGGGTAGAGTTGGAGTATCTAAATTATAAGATAGATTATGAAAGAATAGATTTTTACTCAAGAGCTATTTATAGCGGATATTTAAAGAGTGGTTGTATAGATAGATTTATTTATATCTCTACTCCAGTAGCTATTAAGATTGATAATGGAGATATAGAAGAGGGTAAAGTTGAAGTGAGCTCAAAAGGTAAAAAGATAGAGGCTATATTTGATAAAGATTTAAATTTTGACCCTCCAAAAGATGCTATTTTTATTAGTTATGATAATGGGCTTCAAGAGAGCTGGTTAGTAGAGGAGATAGAGAGTAAGAAAGATGAGCTTTGTAGATAAGGAGAGAAGATGAAGATATTAAGTAAGTTGTTATTAGCAGCTATTTTGATTATGGGGGTTAGTGCTAAGAATAGATTGGAGAATGAAGAGTCTTACTATCTAAAAATGCATGCCAATAATCCAGTCAATTGGTATCCTTGGAGTGAAGAGGCGTTTGAGAGGGCTAAAAAAGAGAATAAATTAATCTTTTTATCTATTGGGTATAGCACTTGCCACTGGTGTCATGTTATGGAAAAGGAGTCATTTGAAAATCCCGAAATTGCTAAGTTATTAAATAGAGATTATATTGCTATAAAGGTGGATAAGGAGGAGAGGCCAGATATTGATAAGTTTTATCAGCAGCTTTATAGAGTTATGAGAAATAGAAGTGGGGGTTGGCCTTTGACAATGATTTTAACACCAAATAAGAGGCCACTTTTTGCTGCAACCTATATTCCAGCTGAAGATATATATAAAAGAAGTGGGCTAAAGAGTATTTTGCCTTTAATTGCTAAAGAGTATAAGAAGAATCCTCAAAAGTTTGAAGAGGTTGGAGAGGGAATTTTAGAGCTTGCTAAGGCTATTAATAGAGTCTCTAATAAAAAAGAGCCAATTTCACTAGATATTATAAATAGAGTCAAGCTAGAGAGCTCTTTGGTGTTTGATAAGGAGTATGGAGGTTTTGGTAAGGGGGCAAAGTTTCCTCAAGAGGCACTTTTAAATTTGCTACTTGATATCTATCAATTAAAAGAGGATAAAGAGATATTGCAGATGGTGGATAAGACTCTATTAGCAATGGCTAAGGGGGGATTGTTTGACCATATTGAGGGGGGCTTTTTTAGATACTCTACCCAAAGAGACTACTCTATTCCCCATTTTGAGAAGATGTTATATAGTAATGGGAATTTAATAGAGCTTTATAGTAGAGCCTATCTTATTACCTCTAAGCCTCTTTATAAAAAGATTGTAAAAGAGACTATTGAGTTTATTGATAAGAGATTTTTTTATAATGGGCTCTATTTTAGTGCTAGTGATGCAGATAGTAATGGAAAAGAGGGGGAGTATTTTCTTTATGATTTTAAGAGTGTAGTAGATGAGTTGGTTAAGAGAGGATTTAAGAAGGAAGAGGCGATAGAAGAGTTAAATAATCTCTCTATTACTGCTGATGGGAATTTTAGAGATGAGTTGAGTCATGTTATCTTAAAGGGTGAGGTAAAAGAGGAGATAGTAGAAGTTTTAAGAGATATTAGA
>JAADEQ010000108.1 GCA_013153345.1 Campylobacterota bacterium
TTTATAAACTCATATACCGCTCTACTTCCAAGTGAGCTTCCCCCAATCCCTATTACTACTATATCTTTTATCTCTTTTGAGACTTTTTCTTCTAACTCTATTACCTCTTTTATATCTTGAGTTGGTAAAGAGTAGTATCCTATCACCTCTTTTTCTTTTTCAATCTCCTTAAATACCCACTCCCTATCTCTTTTAGTTATATGCTCTATATTAAAATATAATCTATTTTGCATCTTCTTTTTCTCTTAAAAGCTCTTTAACATCTTCAATTAATCTATTAATTTCTCTTTGGTATTTTTCTAAATCCTCTTTAGTTTTTGCCTCAAAGCGAGTAACTAAAATAGGAGTGGTATTGCTTGCACGAACCAAGGCCCATCCATTTTCAAAGTTTATTCTAACTCCATCAACATCAATAATCTCAACTATCTTTGGAAAGGTCTTTGGAGGATTTTTTAAAATCTCTGTAATATTTTCAATAATTAAAAACTTCTCTTCATCTGTAGTCTTAACCTTTAACTCATCAGTAGAAAATAGTTTTGGAAGAGCATCTAACTCTTTATCTAAATCGATTCCATTTTTAACTAACTCTAAAACTCTAAAAGTAGCATAGATTGCATCATCATATCCAAAATATCTATCCATAAAGAATATATGGCCACTAACTTCACAAGCCAAAGAGGCATTAACCTCCTTCATCTTAACCTTTATATTTGAATGCCCTGTCTTATACATTATAGGAGTTGCTCCCATCTTTTCTAGCTCATCATACATTATCTTAGAGCATTTAACCTCTCCAATAACTACTGGATTTTCCATTTCTTTAGCAAATAAGATTGCTAACTCATCCCCTTTAATTGAGCGCTTTGGAGTAAGAGTTGCAATCCTATCCCCATCTCCATCATATGCAAATCCAAGTGGAGCACTCTTTTCTTTCATCTTCTCTTTTAAATCTTTTAAATTCTCTTCAATTGAGGGGTCTGGGTGGTGGTTTGGAAAGTTACCATCAGGATTACAAAAAAGAGGGGTATATTTAATATCAAGCTCTTTTAAAATATCTTCTAATACCACTCCAACAGCTCCATTTCCACAATCAACTATAATCTCTTTATCAAACCCTTTTAACTCTTTAAAGTCATTAACCAAATACTCAATATATAGAGGTTTAATATCTACCTCTTCTCTCTCTAAATTTGTTGGAATCTCTAAATTTTCATTTTTTAAAATCTCATCCCTTAATCTATATATATCCTCTCCAAAGAAAGGCTTTTTATCAATTGTTATCTTAAATCCATTATACTCTTTTGGATTGTGACTTCCAGTAATCATAATTGAGCCATCTATCTTCTCATATGGGAATCTATAATTGCTAAAATAACTAACTGGAGTTGGCACAAGCCCTATATCATAAACCTTACATCCAGCAAAATTTAATCCACTAACCAAATAGTCTCTCAGAAGAGGGGAGTGAAGCCTCGCATCATACCCTACACTAACAACTCCCCCTTTTTCTTTAATCTTTTTCCCTAAAAAATAGCCTATTAGCTTTACACTCTTCTCATTTAAATCTCTATCAACCACCCCTCTTATATCATACTCTCTAAAAATTGATGGATTCATTAATACGCCTTAATAATTTTTGAGTTATTATAGCATAAGTTAAAATTTTTATAAATAAAGTTAAAAATAGAAAGGTTATCTTTTCCTAACTACTATTGCAGCTTTTTTCATTCTATAAATCTCATAGGGCTCATTTTCAAACTCAATATACTCTATAATCTCAAAACTATCATCAAATAACTCTTTTAGCTCTCCTCTCTTTAATAAAAAGTTTGGATTTGAAGGCTTTTGATTTATCTTATCATCCAAATACCCCTCAATAATAAAGAGTCCTCCTCTAACCAAACTATCTTGAGCCCTTCTAATGACTTCTCTATCTAAATAGTTTATCTTTAAAATAAGGCCATAATACTCTTTTTTAAACTCATAACTATCCAAATCCGCTTCAACTACATTAACTCTACTGCTATTAACCTTCTCTTTTAATGCTTTAGTAGCAACTTTTGAGATATCTACTGCATCTACTCTAAATCCTTGCTTCTCCAAAAAAAGAGTATGCCTCCCTCCACCTGCTGCAATATCTAAGGCCAATTTATTAGGAGCCAAAGAGAAATATTTTTTTACTATAAAACTAACCTCTTTTCTATTTAAAAGATTTGGCTTTTGAAGATATTTACTATCCCATTTTATTCTATCTCTTTCCATCTCATCTCTTTTATACAAATATAGCAGAAATTACTCCTATTAATCCTCCAAAGACTCCTCCCCAAACTACTAACCACTCTAGATGCTCTTTAATAAGAGACTCCACTAACTCTTTTACCATCTTAGGAGTCAACTCTTGAAGACGCGACTCTATAATATTTTCTATCTTCTTTGCTACATCATCATAAAGATGAGAGCTTGATAGCTGCTTCTCTAGCTCCTCTTTAAAAGCTTTAGATTCAACCACCTTTTTAAGGGCCCCTTTTATCTTCTTATTAAACTCCTCTCTTAAAGGCTCCAAAGCTGAAGGACCCCCTACCATATTAATTAGTTGCCCAAATTTAGAGTCCATAATCGCCTCTTTTAAGGAGTCAAACAATAAAGAGTAATCAATTTTTTCTATAACTTTGCTCAAATCAATCTCTTTATACTCCTCTTCCAAAAACTTTTGTAGTCTCTCTTTTGTAAAAAACTGCTCCATAATCATATTTTTAATAGCTCTTTTAAACTTCTCAAAGTTTAGCTCAATTACACCAGAGCCATAAAGATAAGGAACCCTATTAAAAATCATATAGATAGCTAGCTTATTAGTAATAGCTCCAGAAAAGGCAAAAAGACCACCAAAATAGAGATATTTAGAGAGGGGCTCTGGAAGAAAAAAAGAGAGTATAACCAAAAAAATAGCAATTAAATTAACAACTGCTCCTTTACTCATCTTTATATACCCTTTTTAGATACTCCAATTTTGAAGTTGTATTTAAGAGCAACATATCAGCTAAAACCAATGCTACCATACTCTCAGCTACAACTGCTCCTCTAATTGCCACACAAGGGTCATGTCTACCTTTTAACTTAAATTTCACCTCTTCACCCTTGGTATTAAGAGTAAGCTGCTCCTTAAAGATAGAAGGGGTCGGTTTAAACCACACCTTTGCAATAACCTCATCACCATTACTAATTCCTCCTAAAATTCCACCACTATTATTGCTCAAAAATCCCCTCTTTGTCAATGCATCATTATTTTGACTCCCTCTCATCTTTGCTGCTTCAACTCCAGCTCCAATCTCAACTGCCTTTGCTCCATTAATACTCATTAAAGCCTCAGCAATCTTAGAATCTAACTTATAATATACTGGCTCTCCCAATCCAATAGGAACATTTTTTGCCCTAACTAAAACAGCTCCCCCAACTGAATCATGCTCCTTTGCAGCACTTTGGACCTCCTCTATTAGCTTTTTTTCAATCTCTTTATCTCCACACTTAATAACACTCTCTTTAGCATACTCAAAATCTATAGTACTACAACCAATCCCCCCAATCTCAACAACTGCTGCATCAACTTCAATATTAAACTCCCTTAAAAGCAGCTTTGCAACTGCTCCAGCTGCCACTCTAGCAGCTGTCTCTCTAGCACTACTTCTGCCACCACCTCTATAGTCTCTAATCCCATACTTATACCAATATGTAAAATCGGCATGGCCGGGGCGAAATATATCTTTTATATTAGAATAATCTTTACTCTTTTGGTCTCTATTAAAAATCACCATCGCAATAGGAGTTCCAGTTGAAAAACCCTCAAACACTCCAGATAAAATCTCTACTCTATCAGCCTCTTTTCTAGCTGTTGTCAAAGAGCTTTGGCCTGGTTTTCTTCTATCTAGCTCTTTTTGAATAAACTCCTCATCAACTCTCAATCCTGCTGGCACCCCATCAACAATACACCCAATTGCCTTACCATGAGACTCTCCAAAGGTAGTAAATCTAAACTTTACCCCAAAACTATTCATTATTATCCTTAACTAGCTTCTCTAAAGCAATCTTTGCTGCCTCCTTTTGAGCACTCTTTTTACTCTTTCCTTTAGCAGTAGCTACCACCTTATCATCTAGGGCTACACTTACTTCAAATATCTTATCATGGTCTGGCCCTACTGCACTAATTAACTTATAAGTTGGGGTAATTCCATATATTGCTTGAGTATACTCTTGTAACGCAGTCTTATAATCTTTGCAAAGGGAGTCTAAATCTATCTTTGGATACTTCTTTTCAATTAAATTAATTGCAATATCCCTAGCCTTTTGTAAACCTGCTTCTAGATATAAAGCTCCAATTAGTGCCTCAAAGGCATTTGATAATAAAGAGGTCTTATCTCTTCCTTTATTATTCTCTTCTGCCAATGAAAGATATAAAAAATCCCCCAAATTTATCTCTTTTGCCAACTTTGCAAACCCATCTTCATTAACTAAAGAGGCTCTAATTTTAGAGAGAGTCCCCTCATC
>JAADEQ010000044.1 GCA_013153345.1 Campylobacterota bacterium
CCAAAAGATAAACTCAAATATTATCGTGGAGGAATGCAGTATTGGCAGATTCTTGGCTTAACTGTCTTAAAGCAGTAAGGATAATAAGATGAAAAAGGGATTTATTTTAATATTTTTTCTTCTCCTCTCTCAACTCTATGCAATGAGTGATAAGGAGTTAGCAGTCTCTATCAATTTGGCTGGAAAGCAAAGAATGTTAACTCAAAAGATGTCAAAAGAGGCTCTACTTATTAAACTTGGAATTGATAGAGATAAAAATAGGCAAAAGCTCAAAGAGAGCTCCTCGTTATTTGATAGGACTCTAAAAGGATTATTATATGGAGATAAAGAGCTTGGATTGGTTGCAGCTCCAAATCAAGAGATTAAAAAGCAGTTAAAAGAGGTAGAAAGAGTTTGGAGCCCATTTTATGAGAGAATTAAAAAGATATATACTCTTAAAGATTTAGATAGTGAAAATTTTAAATATATAGAGGAGAATAACTTAAAGCTTTTAGATACGATGAATAAAGCTGTATTTATGTATGCCAAAATTGGTGAGAAGAATGGAAATAAATTAAAGATGGCTAATGATATTAATTTGGCTGGTCGAGAGAGAATGCTAACTCAAAAGATTGCTAAAGACCTTCTTTTATATCAAGCTAATTTAAATCCTAAAAGAGCTTTAAAAGATTTAAAGAGTTCAACCAATCTATTTGAAAAAACATTAGAAGGGCTTTTTAATGGAGATAAAGAGCTAAATTTGGTTGGAACAAAGTTGCCAAATATTAGAGCTCAACTTATGGAAGTGAAAAAAGAGTGGAGTAGATGTAAGCCTTTAATTAATAAAGCAATTACTACTAAAGATACTCAATATACAAAAGAGGCGATTGAGTGTTTGGATACTACTAAAGATAAGATGAATAAGGCAGTAGAGCTATATACCAAATCTCTTAATCGCCAGAAGCAGATTTTGAAGTTAAATGCATTAATTGATAGCTTTTTGAAAAAGGAGAGTAGTGGAAAACATGTTATAAATTTGGCTGGGCGCCAAAGAATGTTGACTCAACGAATAAGTAAATTAGTAATTGAGTGTAAGTTGGCTTTATTAAAAGATAGCTGTAGTAAGCTGGAGTATTTTCTTAATCTATATCAAAAGACTCTAATTGGATTGGCAAAAGGTGATAAGGAGCTAAATCTTCCTGCCACAACTTCAAAAGAGGCAATTGCTCAAATTAATAAGATTATTAAACTCTGGAAGCCATTTGCAAAAGAGGCTCTAAAGGTTCAAAAGAGTAAGGGTAAAGATACTAAAGCAGTTAAGTATATTTTAACTCATAATGAAGAGCTTTTAAAAGAGAGCAATAGGTTAGTCTCTATTTTGGAAAAAGAGAATAGCAAAAATCTCAGTTATATAGAAAAAGCGCAATTAAAAATTATAAATATTGCTGGGCGTCAAAGAATGTTGACTCAAAAGATGACAAAGGAGCTGCTAGCAATCTCATATTTAAAGATGGATAGCTTAAAGCCTAAGCTTAAAAAGAGTCTTACTATTTTTAATAACTCTTTAAATGGATTAATTGATGGTGATAAGAGGATTGGATTGCCAAAGGTTACAAATAGCACTATTAAAAAACAGCTTTTAAAAGTTAAGGGTATGTGGAGCAAAATAGAGCCTTTTTATCATAAAGAGGCTCTATCTTCTAAAGAGACAATTTTGCTTTTAAAGGTTAATCCTATCTTATTAAAAGAGATGGATAAGGCAGTAAAATTAATTGAAGTATCAACTGAATATTAAGGAGGATAGATATGGATAAAAAGAGAATATATACTGAAGATTTAATAAATGAGGGGCATGAACCCATAATTATTAGACAAGAGAGTGGTGGAGATAAAAAGTTTTTATATACCCTTTTAATTTTGCTAATTATTCTATTTTTAATAGTAATAGGAGTAATTGCATTTATAGGATTAAAATATTTTGGAAATGGAAAGGGGGTGGGAGTTGGTCAAACTCAATCTATTCCTCAATATGCTCCTCCACCTATTGCAAATCAGACTCCTCAAGTAGCTCCTTCTAATATTGCTACTTCTAGTTCAGCTCAACAACAGGTTACTTCTTCAAAAGTTGCCCCTTTACCCCAAACTAAAACCCCTTTGCCTCAAGATAAGGCTTCTGCAAATGCAGATATAAAAGAGTTAGAAAATATTTTGGCCACTCAAGCTCCAGCCTCATCTTCTGTTTCTCAAACTAAGGTAGAGGAGAAGAAAGAGGAGAGTGCAATTAATAAGAGTATATCTTCAGCTGCGGCTGCTACTGGAGTAAAGAAGTTAAGTGCTGAAGAGATGGCACAAATTGCTAAATTAGTAGCGCTAGAGTTAGCAAAGGTGCAAAAGGAGCAGCAGGCTAAAGGCCAAACTCTAAATGTAAAGGGTGAGGATAGTGAGTTAGTAAAGAGTTTAGAGGAGGCAGAGATTGATACATTAGAGGAGCAAAACTTTGATTTGGCAAAGGTGCAAGCTGTCTCTTCTGGAGTTAAGGCTAAAGATGAGAAAAAAGAGGATACTTTTAATAAAGTAATAGTTGAGGCAAAAGATAATAATAGTGAAGATGAGTTTGCAAAGTTAACGCAAGAGATAGATGCTATTTTGCAAACTGAAGAGGTGCAACAAAAAAAGGAGAAATTGGAGTTTAAAAAGGAGCTAGAGGAGGAGGCTCAACGAAGAGAGAAGTCTTTAAGATTTATTGTGGTAAAGCCTGGGGATACCTTAAGCTCTATTGCTCAAAGGGCATATGGAAGAGCCTCAGCATATATAAAAATCTATAAGGCAAATCCAGATTTGATTAAAAATCCCAATAAGATTTCTGTTGGGATGAAGTTAAGAGTTCCAGTAGATGAAGAGTATGTAGGGAGATAGAGATGAGAAAGATAGCTATAGTATTGAGTCTGTTTACTCTTATTAATGCTCAAGAGGAGAATATCTTAGTAAAGATAACTCCTGAGATTCCATATGTGAAGATAAAAGATAGTGGAGTTGAGGTAAAGATTCAGCGTATTCAAGATACCTCTAATATATTAACTGATGATTTTGCTCTAACCTCTAGACCTTGTCCTCCTCATTGTATCACTCCAATTAAGGTTGAGGGGGTAAAGACAATAGGGGAGTTGGAGTTAATAGATTTTATTAAAAATAAGGTATATAAGAAAAAAGGGATTTTGGTTGATTCACGCTTAAAGCGTCAATATGTATTAGAGACAATACCAGGAGCTATAAATATCCCTTTTACTATTGCTGAAGTGGAATCAAAGAAGGTGAAGGATGCTCTATTTAAGGCATTAGGAGCAGTTAAAAAAGAGGATGGAAGTTATGATTTTTCTAATGCTAAGGAGTTGGCAGTTTTTTGCTCTGGACTTTGGTGTATGGCTTCAGTTAGGTTTGTAAAAGCTTTAGTGGATTCTGGATACCCAAAGGAGAAAATTTTATGGTATAGAGATGGACTTCAAGCTTGGAAGCTTTTGGGGTTAACAACGGTTGTTCATAAGGCTGTAGAGGCTAAATAAGACCAAAAAGTGCTACTATTTTAGATATTTACAAAAACTTTTGGAGGTTTTTTATATTTTTTTAATTAGCCTCTTTTTTTTATGATATAATCAAGAGTAATTTTTTAGATATTATGGAGTTAGGCTTAATATCTTAATTATAAATTTAGGAGGATAGAATGTGTAAAAAAAAGATAAATATCTTACTCTGTTTAATTATTTTAATAATACTTTGTTGTGCATTTTTTACTAAGTTAACTACTAATAAGGTGACTCTTCAGCCAGTAGCTACTACCAATGAGACAAATAAGAGCTTTATTGATACAGATAAAGATGGAATTGCAGATGAGAATGATAATGATATTGATGGAGATGGATTGGCTAATAAGGTGGAAGAGGAGATAAATAGTGACCCATTTAACACTGATACTGATGGAGATGGAAAGAGTGATGGAGAAGAGGGTCTAAAGGATAGTGATAAAGATGGTGTTTTAGATATTTTAGAGTCTTCAAAAAAAGATAGAGATAAAGATGGGGTAGTTGATGAGTTAGATAGTGATGATGAGAATCCTAATAATGATAGTGATGGTGATGGGGTAAGTAATATAAAAGAGAAAGAGGATAAGACCAATCCATTAGATAAAAATAGTTTTAATCCAGCCTCAGTTAGCAAAAAAGAGAAAAATATAACTGCTCCTCAGCCATTGGTAGCAAAAGGTGTTGAGGGGAATATGCAAAAAAGTATCTCTGAAGAGAATAAAACTACAGAGCAGAATGTTACAGCTAATAAGAGTAAAAAAGTTGTTGCTAAAGAAGAGAATATAAGTGGTGAGAAAAATATTAGCAAAGAGGAGAGTGAAAATAATAAAGAGAATAAATCTTTAGAAAGTGGGGTAGAAGAGAAAAATATTACTGCTTCTAAAGCGGAGGTAGTAGATAAAGAGAGTGTAAAAGAAGAAGATAAGAGTAGGGAGCAAATTATTAAA
>JAADEQ010000141.1 GCA_013153345.1 Campylobacterota bacterium
GTAATGGCAAGATAGATGTACAAGTCTATCCAAACTCTCAACTCTATAAAGATAAAGTTGTATTAAAGCAACTAAGACTTAATAGTGTTCAAATGGCGTGTCCATCTTTTTCTAAATTTACAAAAACCGTTCCTCAATTAGCTCTTTTTGATTTACCATTTTTGTTTAGAGATATGGAGCATGTGCATAAAGTCCAAGATGGAGAGGTGGGTCAAAAGTTAAAAGATTTAGTTGCAAAAAAAGGATTTGTAGTTCTTGATTATTGGGATAATGCCTTTAAGCAGTTAACCTCTTCTAAAAAGGCTCTTTTAATGCCAGAGGATGCAAAGGGGCAAAAGTTTAGAATTATGAGCTCAAAAGTGCTTGAAGAGCAGTTTAAAGCAGTTGGTGCAATCCCTCAAGTTATGCCATTTTCTGAAGTATATTCAGCTCTTCAACAAGGTGTAATTGATGGGCAAGAGAATACCAACTCAAATATCTATACCAAAAAGTTTCATGAAGTGCAAAAATATATGACTCTAAGTAACCACGGCTATTTGGGATATTTGGTGGTTATGAGCAAAAAGTTTTGGGATAGTTTGCCAAAAGATTTGCAAGAAGCAGTTGTTCAGGCAATGAAAGAGGCAACTGCAAAAGAGAGAGAGCTTGCAGCGCAGCTTGATAAAGAGCAGTTTGAAAAAATTAAAGAGTATGCAGATAAAACAGGAAAGCTAAAAATTTATGAGCTTAATGAGGAGCAAAGAAAGGCTTGGAAAGAGGCAATGAGCAAAATCTATCCTAAGTTTTATGATGAGGATAAGATTGGGAAAGATTTGATAGAAGCTGCAATTAATACAAAGTAAAAAGATGAGATATTTTGAAAAGCTAGTCTTAGCAATTGCCTACTTCTCAAAGGCGGTTGCTGCTTTTGGAATAGCAGGAGGTGTTGCTTTAGCTTTTATAAATGTTATTGCAAGATATATATTTGAAGCATCTCTAACTTGGGCTGGAGAGCTGACAATTTATCTATTTTTATGGAGTGTATTTTTTGGAGCAGTCTATTGCTTTTATAAAGATGCTCATATTGCAGTTGATATTTTGCTTTTAAAAGTGCCTCCAAAAGTTGCAAAGATTTTAACTCTTATATCAATTGCAGTGGCTTTTGTTTATGTTAGTGCAATTGCATATTATGGGTATGAGTATGTGAAGTTATATATTGAACTTGAGGAGCGCTCAATTGATTTGGATATTCCTTTATGGATTCCATATAGTGTTGTGCCAATCTCTTTTGGGCTTAGTGCTATTATTCTTATCTATAAGTTTATTAAAGTGTGGCAAGATGATAACTTTAGAATAAAGAGTGAGGCTGAGGAGATTGTTGAGGAGTTTGCAAAAGAGATTATAGAAAAAAAAGGTAAAGTATGAGTATAGCTCTTCTTTTTGGACTATTTTTTGCCCTTTTATTAATTGGCACCCCAATTGCAATTGCTCTTGGTGCATCAACCTTTTTAACTTTAGTCTTAATGACTCCAACAAGTCCAGTTGAGATTGCTGGAATGATTTGGCAAAAGGTTGATAGCTACTCACTAATGGCAATTCCAATGTTTATTTTGGCTGGAAATTTGCTCTCAAAAGGAAGCTCAGCCCAAAGAATTATTGATTTTGCAAAAGCAATGGTTGGCCATCTGCCTGGTGGTCTTCCAATGGCAGCAATCTTTGCAAGTATAATTTTTGCTGCGGTTAGTGGAAGCAGCCCAGCAACCGTTGTTGCAATTGGAAGCATTATGTTTGGAGCAATTGAGCAAGCTGGCTATCCAAAAAGATATGCCATTGGAACAATTGCAACTGCTGGAAGCCTTGGGATTTTAATTCCACCTTCAATTGTATTAATTGTATATGGAGTTACTGCTGAGGTTAGTATTGGAAAGCTCTTTATGGCTGGAGTGGTTCCTGGGATTATGATTGGGCTAATGATGATGGCAGTAACTTATATTGGGGCAGTTAGGCTTGGGTTTAAGAGAAAAGAGCCAGCTTCTTGGCGTGAGAGATTAAAGAAATTTAAAGATGCTCTTTGGGCTTTAATGACAATTGTAATTGTAATTGGCGGAATTTATGGAGGGATTTTTACTCCAACTGAGGCTGCTGCAGTTAGTGCGGTTTGGGCATTTTTTGTCTCGATGTTTATCTATAAAGATATAAAGTGGAGTGAGCTATATGATGTTTTTGGAGAGGCGGCAAAGACAAGTGCAATGATTATGTTTATAATTGCAAATGCGATGATTTTTGCTCACTTTCTAACGCTTGAAAATGTCCCTCACAAAATTACAGAGTTTTTGGTTGAGGCAAATGTTGGGCCAGTTTTATTTTTGGTTTTTGTTAATATTTTGCTCTTTTTTGCAGGCGATTTTATGGAGCCAAGTGCAATTATTATGATTATGGTGCCACTGCTTTTGCCTGTTGCAAAGGCGCTTGGGATTGACCCAATTCATTTTGGAATTATTGTTACAATTAATATGGAGCTTGGGATGATTACCCCTCCAATTGGGCTAAATCTCTTTGTTACAAGCGGAATTACAGGAGTTAGCTTAAAAGATGTAATTATCTATTCTTTGCCTTGGGCAAGTGCAATTTTGGTTGGACTTATTTTGGTAACATATATTCCAGAGATATCTTTGTGGCTTCCACGATTGATGTATGGGGGATAGGGTGAAGCTTCTTCACTTTGCCCTTCTTAGCGAAGCTATCTATTTTATTGAAAAGTATAAAGCCATAAAAATAAATTCAACTCCAAAAATATATAAAAGCGAGGATTTTTATATCTTAATTGGAGGAGTTGGCAAAGCAAAAACTAAAAACTCTTTAGAGTATTTTTTAGCAAACTTTGAGGTTAAAAAAGCTTTTAATATTGGAATTGCAGCAATTAACTCCAAAAAAATTGAGATTGCAGAGCTCTTTTGCACAACTCATAATCTTCCAAATATAAAATATGCCCCACTAATTACCTCAACAGCCCCAGTTACAGCTTCAAATCAAAAAGAGCTGACTTTATATGATATGGAAGGGGAGATTTTTTTTAATATCCTTCAAAAAAAGCTCTCTAAAGAAGATATCTATATCTTTAAAGTTGTCTCAGACTATTTAGAAAACAAAATTTTGCCAAAGGATTTTATTAAATCTCTATTTATAAAGAGATTTAAAGAGATTGATTACTATTTAAAGCAAGATTGATGAACTCCTCATTGATAAATCCAGGGGGTTGGGGCTTTAAAACGAAGATTGCTTTTTATTAAAGGTCGTCGTCCTAACCTTTTTTACCATAATTACAAAAGGTTTTTAAGGGAGATAAACTCCTAAAAATCTTTTATCACCTTATATCCCTACGGCTAAAGCCGAGGGTTTTACGGCGAAAGTTAGTAAAATTTTGCTTATTCTAAAATTACTCTTGCATTAAGTGGTTGAATAGGTCTATTATTTGGATGCCCCATAACTTTTGCAAATTTATCAATTTGAGCTTTTGAGATGGTAACAGGAGTTTTTAGAACTATCCATCTTACACCTTCACTGCAAGGTGGAGTTGTTAAAGAGCCATTAAATCTATAATAATCTTTATTTTTAGGAAGAAGCTCTTTAATATCTGAAATTTCTAGTTTCTCTTTAGTATCAGCTTTTGTTGGCATCTTTTGCCAAATTTTTGATAAGACTTTATTTTCTTCTCCCTCCTCAAACATTAAAGCTACTACTGCTAATTCTCCATCTTTTGAAGCATGCACAAAGTGAGCCTCTAGAGGAAACGATTTCCCATCTATTTTATTTTCACTTGGAGTGTGAAAATGGAACTGCTTTAACTCAAAATCGATATTATCAATATTTATTTTAGAGCCACTTTTAAGATTAACTTGAATTGTATGGCCATTATTTATAACTTCAGTTGATTTGGTGTTATAGCTATATTCTACTGCTGGAAGTTTTGCTTTGATAAATCGTGTTAGGTTTATAGGTGATTGATTCTTGCCCTCTTTGCACATACGAAACTTTGGTGATAAATCACCCCATTTATCAGGTCCAATCTCTCCTTTATAACCCCACTCTATACTACTTTTTGCAAATATAGCAGCTGTTAAACTAAATGTTAAGAGTAAAATTTTTGAATTTTTATATCTCATTTTATCTCTCCTTTTTTTTAATGGTATTATAATTAACTATTAATTAAATAGAAGATATTAATCAGTTTTTTTGATTTTGAGAGTTTATCCATTTTATGGAGCGTGTTAAAATAAAAATTGGAAGAGAAATGGATTTAATAATTGCTTTAATCTCCTATTATTTGGGAATATTTATTATTTTATTTAATAAAACTAATATTTTAAAATAAGTTAAAGTGAATAATCTTTTTTATGTAACTAAATGTTACTTATGGTTGAGAAATAGACTCTATTATAGGATTAAGAAGTTTAACAGCTGCT
>JAADEQ010000002.1 GCA_013153345.1 Campylobacterota bacterium
TGCTCAATTTGCTCTATATCTAGCAGTTGCTATTTATGGATATTTTAATAGAAGGTGGTATTGGCTTGGAGTTGGAATGGGATTATTGGTTTTATCTATCTTTAATGCTAACTATCCTATTGAAGGGGTTCCTAGAGGTCATCTTCAGACTCTACTTGGAATTTATGCTGTGACATTTTCACCTTTTTACTTTTTAGCAATTGTATATGCTCTATATAGAGGAGCTAAAGGTAAAAAAGATATTATTTGGTATATTGCTATTGTGGCTCTTTTTGTATCTATTCTTCTTTCTATTCGTCAAAAAGTGGTTGTAATTGATTTTACCCCTTTTTTAATTATCTCTACTCCCTTAGTTATAGAGATATTTAGAGGCTCAGTTGCAATTAGGCTTCCTCAATTTAGAAAACGCTACTATCTATTGTGTCAGATTGTCTTAATAGTGCTACTTTTAGAGACACTTTTAATTGCCGTTGATTACCCTATATATAAAAATTTTGGAAAAGATTTGAAAATTATAGATAAATCTATCTATATCTCCTCTTTAGAGCTAAAAAAGTGAGTAGTTATTCTCTTTTTATAGATATAAAGAGATAGAATTTGTTTCTAAACTACACATAAAATTTTTATATTTTCTAACTTGATAACTTCTAGTAAAGTTTAAAAGTTTGAAATGATAGAATTTTCTAATAATCTTAAGAAGGAGAATTAATGGCTCAAAAGGCGATAAGAGAGTATGATGCTAAGTCGATTTTGGCTAAGCATTGGGATAAATATTTTCCAGGTTTTACATATCCATACCAAACTGTTTTGGTTCAAAGTGGAGAGGAGCTAAAGAAGAAAGCAGAAGAACCGGGATTTGAGTGGCTAAAAGAAAAGCCTTTAGTAGTTAAGCCAGATATGCTATTTGGTAAAAGAGGTAAAAATAACTTAGTTTTATTTAAAATCAATAAGCCAGGCGATGTAACGCTAGAAGATGCTGCAAAGTGGATTGATGAGAAAAGAAAAGAGAAAGTAAAAGTATATTTTGATTTTGATGGGGATACTCCAAAAGGTGAGCCATCTGAAGATTATCTAACTCACTTTATTGTTGAACCATTCACTCCACACACTCAAGATGAAGAGTATTATATCTCTGCAACAGTTGTTGGAGACCAAGATGTATTATATATGAGTGCAGAAGGTGGAATGGAGGTTGAAGAGAATTGGGATAAGGTAGTTGAGGTTAAGTTTGATATTACTGAGAGCGAAGATGAGATTGCTAAAAAGATTCGCGAAAATATCCCAAAAGATGTAAAAGAAGAAGATAAAGAGGCATTTGCAGATTTTGCAACTGGATTTTTCAAAGCTTATAGAGATTTACACTTTGCATATCTTGAGATTAACCCATTTGTGTTGCAAGGAAGAAAAGTAGAGCTTCTTGATATGGTTGCAAAGCTTGATGATACTGCAGGCTTTTTAATGAGTGATGAGTGGGGAGATGTTGAGTATCCAACACCATTTGGTATGGAAGAGAAATCTCCAGAGGTAAAAGCAATTGAAGAGGCAGATGCAAAAACAGGAGCTTCTTTAAAACTAACTCTACTAAAGCCAGATGCAAGAATTTGGACAATGGTTGCTGGTGGTGGAGCAAGTGTTGTATATGCTGATACAATTGCAGATTTAGCTGGAATTGAAGATTTGGCAAACTATGGTGAGTATAGTGGTGGACCAACAACTGCAGAGACAAGATTTTATGCTGAGACAATTTTAGATTTAATGACAAGAGAAAAAGACCCTCAAGGAAGAGATAAGATCTTAATTATTGGTGGAGCTATTGCAAACTTTACTGATGTTGCAAAAACATTTACCGGAATTATTCAAGCATTTGAAAAATATGCAGATAAAATGAAAGATACAGGTGTAAGAATCTATGTTAGACGTGGTGGACCAAACTATGAAAAGGGTCTAAAAGATATTAAAGAAGCAGCTGATAGACTTGGACTTCCAATTAAGGTACACGGACCAGAGACTCACCTAACAGATATTGTTAGAATGGCACTTGAAGATGATAAAAAATTAGCGCAAGAGAAAAAGTAGTAGGGAGAGGCAAATGGCACAAAGACTATTTACAAGAGATACACAAGCGATTTTTTGGAATAACAATAAAAATGCAATCCAAAGAATGTTAGATTATGACTATACAATTAAAAGAGAAACCCCATCAGTTGCAGCGATTGTTGCACCAACAAGCTCAAATAAGTTTGAGAAGTTCTTTTGGGGTGGCGATGAGGTTATGATTCCTGTTTATAGAAGCACAAAAGAGGCAAAAGAGGCTCATCCAAATGCTGATGTGCTTTTAAACTTTGCTTCTTTTAGAACTGCATATGATGTTACAATGGATGCAGTTGATAATGTTGGTGGTTTTAGAGTAATTATGATTACAGCTGAGGGAATTCCTGAGAGACTCTCAAGAAAGATGATTGCAAATGCAAGAGCAAAGGGAGTTACTGTAATTGGACCAGCAACGGTTGGAGCTATTACTCCGGGCGCTTTTAAAATTGCAAATGTTGGTGGAACAATTGATAATATTATTAAATCTAAGCTTCATAGAGCTGGAAGTTGCGGCCTTGTGACAAGAAGTGGGGGACTTTTTAATGAGCTAAGTAATATTATTGCAAGAAATGCAGATGGAATTGCAGAAGGTGTTGCAATTGGTGGAGATAGATTTGTTGGAAGCACCTTTATTGATAATTTGCTTAGAATGGAGCAAAACCCAGATGTAAAATATATGGTTCTTCTTGGAGAGGTTGGAGGAACTGAAGAGTATAAAGTAATAGAAGCAGTAAAATCTGGCAAAATTAAAAAGCCAATTATTGCTTGGTGTATTGGAACAATTGCAAAACACTATAGCAGCGGTGTTCAGTTTGGTCACGCAGGAGCAAGCGCAAATGATGATAGAGAGACAGCTGAGGCTAAAAATAAGGCTATGAAAGAGGCTGGAATCCATGTTCCAAATACATTTAATGACCTTCCAGATGAAATTGCTGGAGTTTATAAGCAGCTAAAAGCTGAAGGTGTAATTTCTGAGATTGAAGAGCCAGAGATTAATAAAATCCCAGCATATAGAAGACCAAGACAATTTGTTTGTACAATTAGTGATGATAGAGGTGAAGAGGCAACTTATGCTGGATATCCAATTAGCTCTGTAGCACTTCCAGAGACTGGTAAAACAATTGGAGATGTTATTAGCCTTTTATGGTTTAAAAAGGTATATCCAAGATGGGCAGTTGATTTTATTGAGACGGTTCTAAAGACTGTTGCAGACCATGGACCAGCAGTTAGTGGAGCTCATAACGCAAAAGTTACAGCGCGTGCAGGAAAAAGCGTTGTTGAGAGCCTTGTTACAGGTCTATTAACAATTGGGCCAAGATTTGGTGGTGCAATTGATGGTGCGGCAAAATATTTTAAATATGCAAATGATAATAATATGAGCCCAAAAGAGTTTATTAACTATATGAAAAAACAAGGTATTCCAATTCCAGGAATTGGGCACAGAATCAAATCTCTTAAAAATCCAGATTTAAGAGTTAAGGGATTAATGGATTTTGCTAAGAAAAATTTCCCAGCAACTCCACTACTTGATTATGCAAGAGAGGTTGAAAAACTTACAACTTCTAAAAAAGAGAACCTAATTTTAAATGTTGATGGAACTATTGGAATCTTAATGGTTGATATGTGGAGAGCACTTGGATATTCTGAAGAGGAGATTGATGAGTTTATTGAGAGCGGAACACTAAACTCTTTCTTTATCCTTGGTAGAACAATTGGATTTATTGGCCATATTTTAGATGAAAAACGCCTTGCTATGCCAATGTATAGAACTCCTTGGGATGATATTTTATATGATGTTAAAAAGGCAGAAGAGATTTAATTCTCTTTTGCTATTAATGGAAGTGGAGTTTTTTTGGCCGTGAAGTTTTTAACTTCACACAAAGCAAAACTTTCTATTTTTTGGTGAGATTGAAATCTCACTTCCGGAGGATGCTTTTCTTTTTTCTGGAAGTGAAGCTTTAGCTTCACATAAAATAAAATATTTTATTTTGGGTGAGATTGAAATTTCACTTCTATAATATACTTTTCTTTCTTGGAAGTGAAACTTTAGTTTCACCCATAATGAAAAGAAAAATGCTCTATTTTCTTGGTGAGACTGAAGTCTCACTTCCGGAGGATGGTATTTTTTTGGAGGTAAAGCTTTAACTTCACTCAAAACTAATATATTATGAGATTAAAAAATATTGCCTCCTATTTTAAAAATTTTATACTTTAAAAATAGATTGATGTGTCATTAGAGTACTTTATCAAAGGGCAAAATTAGGCTTTATTTAAAACAATAACTTTTCAAGATCCTTTTTATCACTATCTTTAATCTTAATTTCTATCTCTT
>JAADEQ010000160.1 GCA_013153345.1 Campylobacterota bacterium
GAAAATAGCTCTTTAATCTGTTGCTGCTTATCTAATGATAGATTACTCTTATGCAGATATTTCTTATCTAGCTCAACTAAAGTCTCTTTTGAGATATAGTCTAAACTATCTTTTGGAAGCATCTTAGCTAATAAAGCAGCACTATAATCAGCTCCAGCAGTTAACATAAATATAATAAAAGCAGCAATTAAAATGATAGAGCCAAAAGCTAGCTTCCACGACCTCTCAAACTTATGGATAGGAGATAAAGAGTAATCAATCTCCTCTAAAATCCTATCTAAACTATCATTATCCTCCACTTTACATCTTATATTATCTGGAAGCTCAATTACCCTTGGCGTATTTCCAAGTCTAGATAAAATCTTTATATCTTTAAGAGGAACATAAATATCAAACTCCTCAATTATAAGATGAGAAGGGGTAAACTCCAACTCTACAATATGCTCTTTTGAAGTGATTCCATCATATAATTTTGCTCTAACTCTCATTATATTCCTATATCAATATCAAAAAAATCAACTGCCTCTTCACCAATGGTGCTAATAGAATCCTCAAATTGCGCCTCAAATCTCTCAAAATCGCTACAAGCAAAATAGCTATTTTCAATTTTTTCTCTTAGATATCTAATTTTAGCATAAGGATATAAAAGTCCCAAACTAAAAAGCAACATCAAACTATTTGAGAGACTAATAAATCCTAGTTTTATCTCATTAATCTCTCCTTTAAAAGGAGCTCCCTCTAAAGTTGTATTATTTCTAATATAGTTAGAGAAATACCCATCACTAACCCCTTTTATAAAAGCCAAAACTATCATATAAGAAACAGCCCCTCCTATTCCAATTAAAAATTGCCATTGAGCCGCAGAGGGATTTAAAAAGAGCTTCAAGCCAAATAAAATACCACTAATTACTCCAAAAATAACTGCACTACTAATTAAAAAAATAAGAGAGACCTTAAAGAATAACCTACTTATCTCTCTAACAGATAGCTCAATATTAAATCTAGCTTTTCCATAATATGAGTTATTAATTACTAGCTCCTTATATCGTTTATAGAGAAAAGAGCCCAAATAAAAAGGGGTAATTAGCAAAATAAAAGCAGCTAAAAGAGCAACAAAATCACTCCTTACTAAAGTAGTAAGAGCCCCAACTACTAAAAGAAGACTCCCAAACAAAAAGATACCCATCAAAGCTAAAATATAAAAATCTCTAACTCTTCCTCTATATGAAAATCTAATATTTCTATAAGAGGTGCTTTTTAGCCTAAACCTAATAGCTTGTCTAACTAACCAAGGCAACAAAAGAAGAAAGATAATAAATAGAAAAAGGGCCACTTTATACATTCCTAAAATATCCGAAAAGAGTAAAAAAAGGCCATAAAAAAGGACAATAATAACCCTTCCAACCAATATTCTTTTTGGATTTGCATTATATTCAAAATTACTCCCATTTAAAAAGGTACTAGCATATAAATAGCGATTGGTTCTAACTTTAGCCCAAGCTGAATATACTCCTAGAGTAAGAAGAGTTAAAGCAACATTTACAATCCATATCTTAAAATACTCTCTTGCATCCCCCCTAAACTCAAAAGGGATATATTTGGCCTCTTTTAAACTATTTAACTCCTCCTTCTCTAACTCTTTATTTGTTAAAGAAGGGGAGGTTAAGTTTTTTTTTTAAACTTTAAGAATCTCAATTTGCTCAATATTCCCTCCTTTTTAGTTTGGGGAGGATTCTTTCTATTTTTTTGAAGAGTCTTTAAAATCTCCTCTATCTTTTCAACCTCCGAAGAGCTATCTGGCTTTAAAGAGGATTTTTTTTTGCCAAAAGAGGGCTTTTTTAGGCTAAATTTTTTAGATTTTAAAGAGGTAGGTTTTGAAGAGGAGGATTTTTTCTCTTTTAAGCTCCTCTTCTCTCCTTTTGAAAGTTCTGGGTTTGTAAAATCTATATCCATTTTTAGGCCCTTTGTTTTTGATATTATACTTAAATTTAGGGCTAAAAGAAAAAAAACTTCTATTTCTTAATCTTTTTCTTCCACTCTTTCTCAAATCTCTTTCGTTTTGTAATAGGCAACTTTTCAATAAATAGTTTTCCCTCCAAATGGTCATACTCATGCTGAAGAGCAATTGCTAAAAAGCCATCATCTTCAATAATATGCTCTTTTCCATATCTATCATAATATTTAAGCTTTACATATTTATATCTTTTTACCTCTTCATAAAATCCTGGAACAGATAAACACCCCTCTTCATATCTACTCTCCCCTCTCATCTCCAAAAACTCTGGATTAATAACTTCAAGAGTATTCTCCTTTGGTTGAGCCCCATCTTCCTCTTCAATAGGGATATTGATAATTAAAACTCTTTTTGGAACTGCAATCTGAATTGCAGCAAGCCCAACCCCTTTTTTATCAATCATTGTATCATACATATCATCAAGAAGCTGATGCAAATTGCTATCAAACTCCTCAACCTCTTTTGACCTCTCTTTTAGCCTCTTATCTGGATAGACAATTACCTCTTTTACCATTATTTACTCTTTTCTAAAACCTCATCAATTAATCCATACTCAAGCGCCTCTTTTGAGCTCATAAAAAAATCTCTCTCTGTATCTTTTTCAATTTGCTTCACACTCTTACCGCAATTTTTTGCCATAATCTTATTTAACTGCTCTTTCATTCTTAAAATCTCTTTTGCTTGAATTGCAATATCAGTAGCTTGACCTTGAGCACCTCCAAGAGGTTGATGAATCATAATTCTTGCATTTGGAAGAGCATACCTTTTCCCTTTTGCCCCACTACTTAGCAAAAATGCCCCCATTGAAGCTGCTTGTCCAATGCAAATTGTATTAACTTCAGGCTTAATATAGTTCATTGTATCATAAATACTAAACCCACTTGTAATTACCCCTCCTGGAGAGTTGATATAAAAGTAAATATCCTTATCAGGATCTTGCGCCTCTAAAAACAAAAGTTGCGCCACAATTGAAGAAGCCACCGCATCATTTATCTCACCACTAAGCATTATAATTCTATCTTTTAATAGCCTTGAATATATATCATAACTTCTCTCACCACGACCAGTTTGCTCTATAACATATGGAATATAACTCATTTTTATCCTTTATTAATTTTTTTATATTAAAGCAAAAATATCTTTACAAAAAGCTTTTATTGTTAATCTAATCTTCTTTATTTAACCCATCAAAATAGGTATCTTCAAACTCTTCAATCTCTTTTTTTAAAAATTCTCTGCTCATTAAAGACTCTTTTTACAGCATCTTTTTTAATCTCCTTTTACCCAAAAACTCCTTTATCCTCCCAACTGCTTCTTTTAACTCATCTATATTTTTTACATAAGCAATTCTAATAAAATTATTAAAATCTCCAAAATCAACTCCAGGAGTTATTGCAACTTTTGCTTTATATAAGAGCTCATTTGCAAACTCTAAAGAGTTATTAGAATATTTTGAGATATCACACCACAGATAAAAGGCTCCATTTGCTTTTGCTATATTAAATATATCTTTTAAAGCGTTATATAAAAAATCTCTTCTTTTTTGAAACTCTTCTTTAATCTCTTTTAAATAATCATAATCAAATGCATTAAGTGCAGCATATTGAGAGATAGTTGGAGCGCTAATTAATATATTTTGCGCAATAATTTCTGCTTCTCTAATTAAACTATCTGGCACAATCATCCAACCAACCCTAAAGCCTGGCATACAAAAATATTTTGAAAAGCCATTAATAATAATTGCCTCTTTATTAAATTTTAGTGCCGTTGTATAATCATCTTCATATACTAGCCCATGATATAGCTCATCACTAATTAAAAGCTTGTTATTACTTTTGCAAAAATCACAAATTCTTTCTAAATCCCTGCTACTTAGTGTGGTTCCTGTTGGATTATTTGGGCTTGAGATTAACAAAGTATCAAAAGAGATATCATTTAATCTATTAATATCTAATTTATAATCTGCAAAAGTGGTTGAGATTTTTATAAACTCTTTTTTCTCAAGCAAAGCAAAATTGCTATAACAAGGATACCCAGGAGTTGGGGTTGCAATCTTTTTTGCAAAATAAAAAGCAATTAAAAATGCAGTTGAAGTGCCAGTTGTAATTATTATATTTTTTGGATTTACCTCTACATCATAAAAAATCTTATAATGCATAGCAATCTTTTCTTTTAACTCATCTAAGCCACTACTTTGAGTATAATAAAATCTATTTTGATTAATCGCTTCAATTGCAGCCTCTTTAACTTTTGGTGGAGGCAAAAGGTCTGGCTCTCCCACCTCTAAATGTATAACATCATCAAGCTCTCTTGCTTTTTTAACAATATCCATTACAATAAAAGGCTTCATTCCTCCTCCTCAATCTCTTT
>JAADEQ010000132.1 GCA_013153345.1 Campylobacterota bacterium
TAAATTATTATATAGAGTTTTTCGAAAATCAAGCCATAAAAAAAGGGAACTTGTTAGTAAATCCTGCATTTGAAGAGATTCCATATAAAGATGGATTTGGAGAAGATGGAGGGGATGAGTTTGAGTTTAATGATGACTTTTATGATGATTTTGAGGATAATAAGGCTTTAACTAAATTTAGAAAAAAGGTTAAAAAAGAAGATGATGGGCTCTTTTGGCTTCTTACTCCAAAATCTAAAAAGAGTCTTAATACTCAATTTGAACTAGGTGAAGAGGTTGTATATATCCCACCAAAAGTTGGAATAAAAGATAATGAAGAGGTTAAAATTAGTAGTGAATTTGGAGAGCTTATATTAAAAGCAAAAATTGATGAGGGATTAAGAAAAGATACAATTGCTATTTTAATGGGAACAAAAGGGGTTAATAAGCTCACTCCTCCAACCGCTAGTAGCGAGGGAGATAACGCTTGTTATGGGGATATTAAGGTAAAAATTAGTAAAATTAACTAAAAAAATATTAAATGTAGCAATTAAAATTGCATTTTTATTAAAAAAAAGATATCATAATAGTAATTTTTATTAAAAGGGTTAAGGATGTTAAAGAGAGTAGCTTTTGTCTCTGTTATTGCAGCAACATTTCTCTATGGAGCCGCTCAACCTAACAAAATAGTAACGCTTTCTACAAAAGGAATCGATGAAGCAAAGGTTGAAGCAATAACAGGCATTAAAGAAGGAGAGGAGTATTCCCCAGCTAAAGTTCAAGCAGCAGCAAGAAAGCTAGAAGAGGCATTAAAACAGGCTGGTTATGTGGATGCTAAAGTCTCTGTGGCTGCAAAAAAGAAAAATAATGGGGTTAAGGTTATTTTTAATGTAGATAAGGGGGAGCCAATAAAGGTTAGAAAAGTAACATTTATTGGAAATAAGAAGCTAAGCGATAAGATTTTAAAAGAGAATTTAGTAAATAAAGAGGGTGGTTTTTTCTCATGGTTAACAGGAGGTGGAGAGGCAGTTCCAAGCCAGCTAGAGTATGATTTAGCAAGAGTTAGAGATGAGTATTTAAAAAGAGGTTATTTAGATGTTGAGATTGATAAACCCTTAATGAAGACAGATTTTGCCTCAAAGAGTGCAGAAGTTACTTATACAATCAGACATGAAGGGCCTCAATATAAAGTCTCTACTCTCAGAGTTGAACCAATTCCTGGCTTTAATATGAAAGAGCTACAAAAAGAGTTTGAGCTAAAACCAGGACAAGTATTTGATGTATCCAAACTGCGCCATGACCTAAAACTTCTTGTAGAAAAAGCAGCAGATAAAGGGTATGCATTTGCTAATGCTCAGCCTAGATTTAGAAAAAATGATGATACCAGAACCATTGATGTAATATATAGTGTGGATTTAGGAGAAAAAATCAAAGTTAATGATGTAAAAATCTCTGGAAATACCAAAACAAAAGACCATGTAATTAGAAGATATATCTATTTAGCTCCTGGAGATACATTTAGTCTAACAGACCTTAAAGATTCTCAAGCAGAGCTTCAAAGAACAGGATTTTTTGATAGTGTAAGTATTATTCCAAAGAAAATTGGGGATAATAAAGTAGATTTAGATGTTAATGTAGATGAGGCACAAACTGGAAGCATTACTGCAGGAATTAGCTATGGAAGCTATGATGGATTTGGAATAAATGCCTCTTTATCGGATAAAAACTTTTTAGGAACAGGAATTGGATACTCTTTAAATTTAATGAGAAGTAATAAATCCTACAATTACGGATTTAGTATAATTGACCCAAGAGTATTTGACTCTTTATATAGCCTCTCTTTGGGTGCTTATCTTCAAAAATATGAATTTATCGATTATACCAAAAAAGAAAAAGGTGCATATGTATCATTGGGTAGAAAGTTAACGCGTCATCTACACGCATCTATTGGATATAATTATGCTTCAGTTGATTATAGCGATTATGAAACAGCTGATGAAGATTATAACTTTGATTATGAATCATATAAAAAATCCTCTTTAATCTCAGCAATCACCTTTGATAATACCGATGACTATTTTACTCCAAGAAAAGGTTACTATGCAAAGCTAAATCTAGAGTATGCAGGGCTTGGAGGAGATGCAGAGTTTTTTAAAACAAAACTAAAAGCAGCAGCATATAAAGGTCTAAGAAAACAGCTAGATTATGACCTAATTTTAAGAACAAAACTTCGCTTAGGGTATATTGCTGATAAAGGGTTTGTGCCAAGAGCAGAAAGACTATATCTTGGTGGCTCTAGTTATGGTGTTAGAGGATTCTCAACTGCTTCAATCTCTCCAATGAGTGAAGGATATGGAGAGGGTGTTAGAATTGGAGGAACAAAGAGTGGAGTTGTCTCTTTAGAAGCAAGCGTTCCTTTAAGCTTAGTTAGAAATATGCGCCTAACTGGATTTGTAGATTATGGAATTATTGAAGGTTATGGACAGACAGAAAAGAGAAGCTCAGTTGGAGCTCAAATTGAGTGGCGTTCACCATTTGGACCAATTAATCTAATCTTTGCAAAACCTCTTAATGATAAAGATTATGATAGAACCTCTACATTTGAATTTACAATTGGAAGCAAATTCTAAAAAAACCTTCTCCCCTTTTTCATCCCTTAAACCATCTCTCTTTTTTTAATTAGTTTCTTAATTCTCTTTTTAGCAAACTTTTTAATCTCTTTCTTTTTAGAGACCCCTTTTTTTATCACTTTTGCTACTATCTTCTCTACAACCTCTTCTATCTCCTCTTTCTTATTAAGCAACTTTTTAGCCACTTTTTTTACTATCTTTTTTATCTCTTTTTTAGAAAGAGGCTCTTTTTTAACTTTGCTACTATCTACCTTAACTTTCTCTAGACTACTACTTTTCATTATAACTCCTTTAAATACTTTTTCCTCCCTCTTTCATTATATCACTTTTTAAATAATCGATATGCTACCTAAGATACAAAGCTATTAATAAAGAGAATCAAATATCTTTAAAAAGAGTAGTTTTAGTTTGAAAAGATTATGCTATAATAGCAAAAATATTAAAGGAGAAATTATGGCAAAAGCATTAGTAATCCTTGCAGAAGGGTTTGAAGAGATTGAAGGTGTTACAATTATTGATATTTTAAGAAGAGGCGGAGTTGAAGTAAATAGTGCATATTTAGATGATGAGTTTGCAACAAATTTAGTGGTTGGTGCAAATGGAATTGTAGTTGAAGCAGATATCCCTCTAAAGACTATCCTAATTGATGAGTATGATATTGTAGCACTTCCTGGAGGATGGGAAGGGACAAATCGCTTAGCAGAAAATAAACTAGTTCAAGAGATATTAAAAGAGTTCAAAGCAAGAGGAAAGTGGCTAGCAGCAATGTGTGCAGCACCATATGCACTTCATGTTGCAGGAGTTTTAAGCAAAAAATATACCTGCTATCCAGGCGTTGAAAAGCAGATTAGACCAGAAGATAGAGTAGATGATATTGTAGTAGTTGATGATAAGGTAATTACTTCTCAAGGCCCAGGAACTGCTATCTGTTTTGCACTTGAGATTGTTAGACAGCTAAATGGTGAAGAGAACTTTAAAATGGTAAAAGAGGGAACTTTAGCATTCTACTGCCAAGATTAATCTTTTTAAAGAAGGTTTACAAACCTTCCTCCCCTACCCTTTAAATCCATAAAACTCTGGAAAAATTACAATTGAAATTAATACTAAAATTTGTAATAGAATAAAAGGAACTACCCCTTTATAGATATCTGTTGTTTTTAACTCTGGTGGAGCCACACCCTTTAGATAAAATAGACTAAACCCAAATGGAGGGGTTAAGAAAGAGGTTTGAAGATTTAGAGCAATTAAGATTGCAAACCATAAAGGGTCAATTCCAATTGTTTGAGAAATTGGGAGTAATATTGGCACCACAATATATGATATCTCAATAAAATCGATAAAAAAACCCAAAAACATAATTATTAACATACTCAAAATTAAAAATCCCCACTTCTCTCCTGGAAGATTGGTCATAAATTGCTCAACAATCTCATCAGCCCCACTATATGTAAATACCATTGAAAAAGCTGTTGCTCCAACTAATATTGCAAATACCATTGAAGTCGTTTTAACAGTCTCTAAAGAGGCCTCCTTTAAAAGATTCCAACTAAGCTTTTTATAAAAAAAGGCTAAAATAATGCTCCCTAAAGCCCCAAGTGAAGCCGATTCAGTTGGGGTTGCAATTCCAGCAAAGATTGAGCCAAGAACAAGAACAATAAGAAGAAGAGGAGGAACTATTGCAATAAGAGCCCTCTTTAGATTCTCAAAATAGCTAATATTACTATCCATTTTAACAGGAGGTG
>JAADEQ010000117.1 GCA_013153345.1 Campylobacterota bacterium
TCATTGGAAAAATCAAGCCCAAAAAAGAGGGGTTGAGGTGGAGAAGTTTGTTGGAATTGACCCATCAAAAAATATGTTAGAGGTTGCAAAAAAGAAGGTTGATTTTGCCACTTTTATTGAGGGAAAAGCTCAAGAGCTACCATTAGAAGATAGCTCAACTGATATAGTCTCAATTAGTTATGGGATTAGAAATGTAGTTGATAGAAAAGAGGCTTTAAGAGAGTTTTTTAGAGTCTTAAAACCTGGAGGGGTTGTTTTGATTTTAGAGTTTACAAAGCAAAATAGAGAAGGAGCAATTGATAAGATAGTAGATTTTTATATGAAAAAGATTCTTCCACTTATTGGAGGGCTAGTTTCAAAAAACTATAGAGCCTATAAGTATCTTCCAAACTCAATTGAGGAGTTTTTAACAACTGATATGTTAATAGATGAGTTAGAGGAGGTTGGGTTTGAAAAGAGATATAGCAAGAGCTTTTCGCTTGGAATTTCTACATTAATTATTGCACAAAAGCCAAATGGTTAGTGTTAGTGAGTTAAATGAGCAGATAAAAGGGGTGGTTGAGGCCACCTTTGTTGATGTTTTAGTGGAGGGGGAGGTTAGTAGACCAACATACCATAGCAGTGGGCATCTATATTTTTCTCTTAGGGATGAATTTAGCACAATTAAGTGTGTTATGTGGAGGGGTAGAGTTGGAAAGATGAAGTTTAAGCTAGAAGATGGGATGCATATTGTAGTTAGTGGCTCAGTTGGACTCTATACCCCAAAAGGGGAGTATCAGATAGTTTGTTCTAAGATTGAGCCATTTGGAAAGGGCTCGTTGGCTGTTGCATTTGAGCAGTTAAAAGCAAAGCTTGAGGCAAAGGGGTATTTTGATAAGAGCAAAAAGAAACCTATTCCAAAGTTTCCAAAAAAGATTGCAGTAGTTAGCGCAGTAGAGTCAGCTGCTGTTGCAGATATTTTAAAGATTGCAAAAAAGAGATGGCCACTAACTCAGTTTATATTAGTTGATTCATTAGTTCAAGGAGAGGGAGCAAAAGAGGAGATTGCAAAGGCAATTAAGTTTGCAGATAATCTTGAGGCTGATATAATCTTGCTTGCAAGAGGAGGGGGGAGTGTTGAGGATTTGTGGAGTTTTAATGAAGAGATTGTAGCTGATGCTATATTTGAGGCAAAGACTCCTGTTGTTAGTGCAATAGGGCATGAGATAGATTATCTAATTAGCGATTTTGTAGCTGACCTTAGAGCTCCAACTCCAAGTGGGGCAATGGAGATGATTTTGCCAGATATTAATGAGTATTTATATATGTTAGATGAGATGGAGGATGAGCTTAGAAGAGCTATTAATCAAAAGATAGAAAAAGAGGAGCAAAAGCTCTTTTTTACTAAACAAGAGCTGCTTACTCTCTCACCAACACTTCAAATTAATGAATATTTGCAAAAATTTAGTATGATAAAATCAGCTCTAAAGAGTCAATTAGAGCATAAAATAGAGCTTTTTAAGATGGCTTTAGCTCCACTAGAAGATGAGATAAAAAGGGAAATTAAAAGAGTTTTTTATAATAAAGAGAGACAGATTGACTCTTTAAAAGAGCAATATAGACTAAATCATCCTAAAAATAGAGTTAAAGATGGATTTGTTGAGGTGGTTAAAGATAGAAAAAGAGTTGATATTTGCAATCTAAAAGCAAAAGAGCAAATAGAGCTTTTTAATGGGGAGTGTAGAGTTTTAGTTGAGGTTGTTGAGGTTAAGAAGCTATAATTTAATAAAAAGATTAATTATAAATTGTTTGAATATAAATTCAAGCAATTTTTAGATAGAATAGCAGTTAAAAATCTTTTGGAGAGTAGTGGATGAATGAGGCAAAATATATCTGGATGGATGGTGAGCTAGTTGCATGGAAAGATGCAAAGGTTCACATTTTAACTCATACTCTGCATTATGGAAATGCAGTATTTGAAGGGACAAGAGCTTATCAAACAACTAAAGGTTTAGCAATTTTTAGATTGCAAGAGCATACAAAAAGGCTCTATAACTCAGCAAAGATTGTTGCAATTAAGCCAAATAGAGATTATGAAGAGATGTTAAATGCTCAAATTGAGCTACTAAGAGTTAATGATTTTAAGCAAAATGTATATATTAGACCATTAATCTATTTAGGATATGGAGTAATGGGGCTATATCATAAAAAAGCTCCTGTTAAAAGTGCAATTGCAGCTTGGGAGTGGGGAGCATATTTGGGAGAAGATGGCTTAAAAAATGGAATTAAAGTATGCACCTCTTCGCTTCGTCGCAATAGTTTAAACTCAACTTTTGGTAAAGCAAAGGCTGCAGCTAATTATCTAAATTCTCAAATGGCAAAATATGAAGCGATAGAAAATGGTTTTGAAGAGGCTTTAATGCTTGATGAGAATGGATTTGTAGCAGAAGGGACAGGAGAGTGTATTTTTATTGTAAGAGATAATGTTTTAATTACCCCTCCAAATGATAACTCTCTTGAATCAATTACTCAAGCTACAATTTTAGAGATAGCTAAAAAGATGGGAGTTGAGATTCAAAGAAGAAATATCACAAGAGATGAAGTATATATTTGTGATGAGGCATTTTTTACAGGAACTGCAGCTGAGGTTACTCCAATAAGCTCACTTGACCATAGAGTTATTGGAGATGGCAAAAGAGGAAAGCTTACAAAAGAGCTACAAGAGGCATATTTTGATATTGTTTATGGAAGAAATAGTGAATTTGAGCACTATTTAACCTATATTGATTAAGGAGAGCTAATGCCAGCAGATATGAATGATTATTTTAAAAAGAGGACTCCAAGAAATGAGCCCCCAACTGGAGGAGATAATAAAGGTAGTTTTGAGTCTCCATTTAAGGGGGGAAGTGGTAATAAGATAATCTCAACTATAATTATTATTGGAGCAATCTTTATGGCTTTAGTTATCTTAAAGCCATTTACTATTATTAACTCAGGTGAGGTTGGAATTAAGGTTACAACTGGAAAGTTTCAAGAAAAACCCCTTGAGCCTGGGCTTCACTTTTATATTCCAATAATTGAGAAGATTATTCCAGTAAATACAAGAGTTAGAATGATAACTTACTCAAATGCTCAACATCAAGTTGCAATTGATGGCTCTCATAAATATGAGGGTGGCCTAAAAAGAAATCCAGCAATTAGAGTAATGGATAGTAGAGGGCTTTATGTTGATATTGATTTAGCAGTTCAATACCACCTTCGCCCAGAATCAGCTCCAAAGACAATTGCAACTTGGGGAACAGCTTGGGAAGATAAGATAATTAATACAAAAGTTAGAGAAATAGTTAGAGATGTTATTGGAAAATATCCAGCTGAAGTTTTGCCTCAAAAGCGTCAAGAGATTGCAAAAGAGATAAAAGAGCAGCTTGAAAAGAAGGTTAACTCAATTCCAGGGCGCCCGGTGGTTCTTGATTCTGTAGAGCTTAGAAATATCGCTCTTCCAAAAAAGATACAAACAAAAATTGAAGAGCTTCAAGCCGAAAAGCAAAATGTAATGATTGCAGAGCAGCAAAAAGAGAGAGCTAAAAGAGAGGCTGAAAGAAAAGCTGAGATTGCAAGAGGAGAGGCTGAGAAGAAAAGAATAGAAGCGCAAGGGCTTGCAGATAAGATAAAGATTGAGGCAGAAGCTGAAGCAAAGGCAAATAAGATGATATCAGACTCTTTAACAAAAGAGCTTTTAGAGCTTCGCCAAATTGAGACACAAAAAGAGTTTAATGAGGCGCTAAAGGTTAATAAAGATGCAAAAATTTTCCTAACTCCAGGTGGAGCAGTGCCAAATATCTGGATTGATGCAAAAGATGAGAAAAAAGCGATTATGGGAAGTGAAAGTGCAAATTAATTGGGAGAAAAATCCGCTAATTCCAGCAATTGTGCAAGATGCTAAAACCAATAAGGTTTTAATGCTTGCTTATATGAATAAAGAGGCTTTTGAGCTAACCCTAAAGAGTGGGTTTGCTCACTACTTTAGTAGAAGTAAGAAAAGAATCTGGAAAAAGGGTGAGAGCAGCGGTCATACCCAAGAGATAGTAGATATTTTAGTTGATTGTGATGGTTATACAATTTTACTAAAAGTTAATCAAAAAGGGGTAGCTTGTCATACTGGAAGAAAGAGCTGTTTTTTTACTTCTATTAAAGATAATAAAGAGGTATTAAAAAGAGAGGTTGAGGTTGAGGATAAATACTCAATTGTTGATATCTTATATCACACCATTTTAGAGCGAAAAAATGATAATGCCAAAAAATCATGGACCAAAAAGCTTTTAAATAATAAAGATTTAATG
>JAADEQ010000159.1 GCA_013153345.1 Campylobacterota bacterium
TTTGAACTCCAGCTCCAACTAAAAAGACAACCTTTTTATTTTGAAGCATTAATAAAAAATCGCCTATATCATCAAGGCTAAGTCCAATATGCTCTAAAATTGCCTTTATTCTAAAGCCTCTTGTAAAGTCATAATAATCTTCATACTCACTTCCAAACTCCTCAAGCCACTCTTTATCCTCTCCATCTTCCATAATAATAAATCTAGCTAAAATAGTAGCAAGATAAAAATCGCTCCTTGGCTTTACTTGAAGATGAAGTTTTGCCATTTTGGCTAGTTTTGTCTCTCTTGGGTCAATTACAATTAGCTCTTTATCTTTTATATATTCCATTAAATGAGGGTTAGTTACTGGAATATTTCTTCCCCAAACTACAACTACTTCACTTTTTTTAATTTGAGAAATTGGCAATAATTTATTTACTCCTCTTCCATCAATAATTCCTGCTTCTCCTGCTCCATCACATAAGCTCCCTTTTGTAGTTGCTCCATTAGCCTCTTTTACTAATAGATTTGTAACTTGCTGAATCAAGCCAAAATTTCCACTTCCTCTCCATAAAAGCCAAGGCTTATCTTTTATTGCATTTGCTACCTCATCTAACGCCTCTTCTAAACTAACTTCAACTCCATTTACCATTGGTTTTGTAATTCGTTTTGCCTCAAAGTAGTGCTTATATAGATGGGGACATAGAGTATTATTTGTATATGGATTTAGATTTGAGCCAATAAGCTTTGTTGGATTATTCTTATCAACTACAACGCTACAAGCATCAAAACAATCAAGTGGGCAAGCTGTATGTATCATTTTATCTCTACCTTTACTAATTTTGAAAAATATTTTACTGGATTTAATATAATTTCTGCTTTATAAGAGGAGATATTTTTGGTATCTGCAATTTTAAATATTTTACTAAATTTTAAATTTGTCTTTTTGCCATCAAGATAGATACTCTTTTTATCGATATCTTTTAGTTCATCATCACTTAAAAATATGGTTAGCTTTGCTTTTGAGGTATCATATAAGGTGGCTAGTGGCATTCCAATATTTGCAAACTCTCCTTTTTTTATATCTAGTGAGTAGAGATATTTGTTATTGACTTTTATATTTTTTTTATTAATTTTATCTCTTAAAGAGGCAATCTTTTGCTCCAAACTTACTGCTTGATTTTTAAGATTTAAAATTTTCTCTTTGGTAGAGAAGTATTGGCTCTTTGCTGTTACAAATGAGGCATATAAAGAGTCTTTTTGGCTAATAGATGTGCTATTAATTGAAGAAACCTTTTTATAGAGCCTCTCTTTTTTTAACATATTCTTTTTTAACTCAGGAAGTAAAGCACTATTTAGCTTTATCATATCTTTAATTAACTTTAAGGAGCGCTTAGTATTTTTTAAATCTATTCTATCTAAACTATCATCAATTTTAACTATTAAGCCATTGACAACTTTTCCTTCTAGATTATCTTTTGCTATTATGACTTTGCCAGAGGCTTCAGACTTTAGAGTAATCTTTTTTATAGGCTCAATTTTAGCATAGTGAATATCACTAAATAAAAAAAGAGTAGTTGCTCCTATAAAAAATATCTTTTTTAACATAAATTTTCCTAAGAGAAGTTTTGATTTATCATATCTAAATTAAGATAAAAGAAGCAAATAGTTTGGGTAAACTATAAGCCGGGTTCTGTATTAGATAGTTATTTATCTAGGATAGCTATTGCTAGCTATCTCTTGCGAAGCACACAATTGCAAGGCTTATACCAGGTGCTTCTTGCTGCGGATTGGGTTTACCTAGCTGCTTATGTTGCCATAAGCACTGGTGGTCTCTTACACCACCCTTTCACCCTTACCTACCAAAAGGTAGGCGGTCTACTCTCTGTTGCACTTGCCCTTGGGTTACCCCAGCCACCAGTTAGGTGGAATCCTGCCTTGCTGCAGCCCGGACTTTCCTCTGCATTTGCAGCAACTATCTGTTTACCCAAACTAAACTTTATTATAACATAATTTGATTTTTTTGTGAAGTAGTGATATAATATATTAAAAATTTAAGGAGATAATTTTGAAAATTAAAAGAGTTTTAATTGCATCTACTCTAGCAGCATTTATCTTTAGCAGCTGTACTACTCAACCAACTTTAGTTAAAGATACTAGCTATAGTAGAACAAAAAATGGAGCCCTTATTGGAGCAGTAGCTGGAGCCCTTATTGGAGCGACTACTGCTGATGATGATAAAGCAAAAGAGGCTCTTGTTGGAGCTGCAGCTGGGGCTGCTGTTGGAGGAGGAATTGGATATTTGCTTGATAAACAGGCAAATGAGGTGGCTGAGGCTTTAGGAACTGGAGTTAGCACTGACCCACTTGCTGCAATTGACCCAACTAGAGATATTGTAGTATCAAAGACAGATAGATATGTAAAGATTATGTTTAGAAGCTCAATGATGTTTCCATTTGACTCAGACCAGTTAACTCCAGAGGCAAAAAGAAAAGTGGCAAAATTAGCTGCGCTTTTAAGAAGATATCCTAATACAATTGTTCAAATTGCAGGATTTACTGATAGTAAGGGGAGTTATGAGTATAACTATCAGCTATCTTTAAGAAGAGCTCAAAGTGTAGCAAACTATCTTCGCTCTTTAGGAGTTAGAAATAGAATCTATGTTAAAGGATGCTCATATAATAAACCGCTTGTGCCAAATAAGACTGAGGCTCAAAGAGCACTTAATCGCCGTGTAGAGGTATTTTTATATAATCGCCCTCAAGATGCAGTAGACCCTTGTAGAGAGTAGTTTTCTCTCTACTTTGAAACTTAAGTTGCACTGCTTTATTTTTAATCTAGCTATAATATAAAGAAAATTTAAAGGAAGAGTAATGGTTTTATATAGCAGTGTAAATAGTGTTGAAGATATTAGCAGAATCAATTGTATGATTAGAGATGAGATGTTAAAAGCTCAAGATGAGGCCATTTTAAGTGAGCTAAAAAAAAGAAGTGATGCACTTTGTACTCTAACTTATACTCCAGCTTGGCAAAAGAAATTTGGAAGTGAGATTGAAAAGTTTCAAGAAGCAGCTTTGGTTGAGAATAGAGTAACTACCAAAGAGGCAAATATTTTAGCTACTTATTATAATTTTAATAAAGAGTATAATCCTTGGAAAAAAGAGGTTAATTTTGAAGAGGAGTTAAAAGAGATTCCAGAATATATTATTGAAGAGGTGATTACTAGCCCAATTACTCTAAAAAATGATATAGAGATTTTAGAAGAGATTAGAGAGCTATTTTGTGATGTTAGGAAAGCAGTTGTATTGTGTGAGAGTGAGGAGTGTTTGAGTGAGCTAAAAAAAGGGGTTGATATTGTAGCGCTTCTTCCATATATTGAGAAGTTTGCAATGCATTTTGATAATGACTTATTAATTAAGATTGATGATTTGATTATAAAAGAGAAAAATAGAACAATTGAGCTTATTAATATTGTAGCAGATATTAATAGCTGGGAGGGGTATTTTGAGGTATTAAGTGATGAGGAGCTTGAAGAGGCTGCAAAAGAGCTGCTTGAGAGATTGCTTCAAGAGGAGCAAAAGAGTGAGACATATATCCCAACTGAGGCTAAATATAAGGGGGGAGCAGCTGTTTTATGGCTAACATATTATCATAAGAGTAGAAAAAGAGAGTATGCAAAAAGAGTCTATTTCCCTGCAGAGTTTAAGATTGTAGAGGTAAATGGACCAGATGAGTTTATAAATAGATATGGAAATAGAGTCTGGGGGGTTGAGATTATCTATAAATCTAAAGTTGAAGCAACTACTATAAAGATTAAAGGAAGAGAGCTCCATCTGCCAGAGCGCTGGGTAAAAAGAAGAAAAGTTATCTCTATCTCTAAAGAGGCAACTAATATTAGACTCCTTACTCAAAAGCCAAAGAGCGCTTTAGATATTGCATAAAAGGGGATAGCCCCTTTTATTGGGCTCTTAATTAATGTATAAAGATTGAAGTAAGAGATACTCTATCTTCTTTACTATTTATTGTAGTTACTCCAAACATTATAGTAGTAAGAGTTGGAAAGTTTTTCTCTATTATCTCAACTGCTTCTATTAGGTTTATTATAGGGTAGGTTGGATTTAGATAGAAGTGTAGAAGAAGGGCTTTTGGTGATGAGAGGTTTTTTCTTTTTTTATTATAGAGATTAATAGCCTTCGTAGTTGCATTACTAATTGCTTCTTCTCCCTCTCCACTACCCCACGATATTACAATAGCAGAAGAGAAAATATTTTTAATATCC
>JAADEQ010000155.1 GCA_013153345.1 Campylobacterota bacterium
TTTATAGCAAACTAGATAGCAAAGAGCATCAAGGCTATAAACATCAAAATGGCAAAGTTTTTAAATCGATGAATTTTAAAATAACCTACTATAAAAATGAAATCACTATAAAATATAGCGCCTTAGATAAAAATAATGAGCAAAAAGTTGCTATGGCAATTATAGAAGATGGCCTAAAACTTGGAGAGAGTTTTTGCTTTAATAAAACATTCCTATGGGATTTTTACTCTATAAAGAATTACTCTTTAAAAATTTAAGCTTATTGGATTTATAATGAAATTTAGAAGTATTTTTTAAAAAAGAAAAGAAGAGATTAAAGTTTTAAATATAAATCCTCTTCTTTAACCTCATTTCCAAAGACGGAGATTTTTTTAGCAATTCTAATAGTTCTTTCTCTCTCATATCCACACTCTTGGCCGCACTTAATTACTCCAATTAAATAGTAGCTTCCGCTTGGAATTTTATTAAACTCAAAGTTACCTTTATCATCTGAGGTGGTAAATTTTAAATAATTAAATAGTCTTGGGTCAACTTTTGACATTTTTGCTCCACCTAAATAGCTCTCTTTATACCATTGAGTAGAGTAGCTAGTTACTGGATTTAAATATAATCTAGTTCTCTTTCCATATACTTTTTGGCCGCCTGGGGTAATAATATATATCTTTCCTTTGATAGTTGCATTTCCAGTTTTTGGAAGGCTTTGATACTCATCGACTGGAAAAGGTATTCTTTTTACTAATGTTCTATCCACGCTTTTAATAGTATCTTGTTTTATTGTATTAATCTCTTCAGATACCTTTTGGTTTGGGGGTGGAGTGGGTTGCTCAATTGGCTCTGTTGGTTGAGGAGCTACTCCACTTCCTGCCTCTTGTCCCAGAGTGCTCTCTTCTTGTGAAGGATAGTATGGGGTTGGAATTACAACTTGTTTATATATATTACATCCACTAATTATAAAAAGAGTAAATATTATTAAGATAGACTTTATAAATTTCATCTTACTTTCTCCTATATAAATAATTGGGTATATTATACTAAGAATTTGGTTATAAAAATGTATAAAACTATTTTCCTAAACAAAATTCGCTAAACATTTTATCAAGTAGCTCTTGGTGTTGGTAGGGTCTTGTTATCTCTTCAAATGCTTTTATTGCTTCATTAAGATGATAGCTAAAAAACTCCAATTCAAGATTTTTTAGAGGCTCAAACGCCAACTCAATCTCTTTTAGAGCTCTTTTGACTGATTCAATTTGACGTGTTGAGATAAGCAAAAGTTCATCAGTTTGTGAAATAGTCTTAAGAATAGTCTCTATTTCTTCAATCAATCTATCTACAGAGGTTTTAGCGCTAATCTCTACTATTTTAAAATTTTTAAATCTATCTTTATCAATCTTTATCCCCTTATCGATTTTATTTAGGGCAATAATTACCTTTTGAGGAGGAATATCTTTTAGGTGCTCTAAAATCTTTAAATCCTCTTTATCAAGGGGAGATGATGCATCAAATACTGCTACTATAATATCAGCCTCATTTAACCATTTGATAGAGCGCTCAACCCCCATCTTTTCAATAATATCAGTTGCTTCTCTAATTCCAGCAGTATCAGCAATTCTTACAATATGAGAGCCTATTCTAATTTGCTCTTCAATGGTATCTCGTGTAGTTCCAGCAATATCACTAACAATTGCTCTTTCATAATTTAGCATCTTATTTAAAATAGAGCTCTTTCCAACATTTGGTTTCCCAATAATGGCTAATAAAAAACCTTCTATTACCCCTTTTCTTTGAAGAGAGGCTTTGAGTAGATGTTGAAGTCTATCTTTTAGCTCTTCTAAATTTGACTCTATCTTAGTGAGTATATCTTCATCAATATCCTCTTCTGCATAATCAATCATAACTTCTGAATAGGCTAAAAGATTAATTAATCTATCTCTACTCTTTTCTACAAACTCTCTTAGCTCTCCTTTTAGTTGTCTAGCAATTACTTTGGCTCCATCAACACTTTTTGTCTCAATCATCTTAGCGATTGCTTCAGCTTCACTTAAATCTATCTTTCCATTTAAAAATGCTCTTTGGGTAAACTCTCCTGGCTTTGCAAGAGATGCCCCAAAGTGAAGTAGGGTATCTAAAATCTCTTGCGCAATAACAATTCCGCCATGGCATTGAAACTCAACAATATCTTCTCCAGTAAAGCTATTGGGAGCTTTAAAGTAGATAATAATTCCTCTATCAATTAAAGAGTTCTCTTTGTTATAGATAGAGTGGAGTTTTGCCACCCTAGGGGTTAAGTTGGCACCTTTTAGGAGTTTAGAAGATATCTTTAGAGCATCTTCTCCACTTACTCTTACAATTGAAATAGAGCCAACACCAGTTGCTGTTGCAATAGCTGCAATTGTCCTACTCATAGCGCTTATTAAAATCGTTAATTATAATATATTTTTGATTATTTTGTCTCTTTATTGCAACATACTTATTTGGGAACTGCTCCCTTAGATACTCAAGTGCTATTTGAATTAAGATACCATCTAAAGGTTTAGTTTTCCCCCAGCCAACTTTTTTTACATGCTCTACAACTGGTTGAAGCAAATTAATTACCATCTCTTTTTGGGAAGAGAAAAATTCAGCAATCTCTAGTTTTAGAAAAAGCCCATATTTAGCGTTAATCCAATTAAAAAGAATATAAGAGAGGGCATTATATCTATACCCCTCTTTTCCAATTAGGAGTGCTGCATCTTCTCCATCCAAAAAGACATAAGCAGTATTATCTTTAATATCTACTTCAACCGTATCAATATCAAAACAGCTCTTATCCATTAGAGTCTTTATTTTACTCTCTAGTTCTGCTGCTGAGATGCTCTCTTTCTTCTCCTCTTTTGGTGTAAAGAAGCTATCAACAATTTTGGTATCATTACTCTCTTCGATTTTAGTAGACTCAAATTCAGTTGGCTCCTCTTTGGAGCAGTTTACCTTAATTATCTCAATAATTGCATTTTTAGAAAAAAGGCCCAAAAACCCCTTTTTAGGGTATTGAACTATTTTATACTCCATATCCTCTATTGAGCAGTTATACTCTTTGGTTGCTAAATCGCACGCCTCTTTTAGAGTTGGAGCTTCAAATCTTTTCATAATAGACTCCTATTTTTTCCTTGCTTTAGCAGCTTTAAGCTCTGCTTTATACTTCTCATACGCCTTATTGATATATATTTGCTGTAAAATTGATAAGATATTATTAACTAACCAATATAGCACCAACCCTGATGGGAATGTAATAAAAAATAGTGTCATAATAGCTGGCAACCAGTTAAAAATCTTTTGTTGCATCGGGTCAGTCATTGTATTTGGTGTTAACTTCTGTTGGATATACATTGTTACACCCATTAAAATTGGCAAAATATAGTATGGGTCTGGGCGTGATAGGTCTGTTATCCATAAAATCCAAGGCGCACCTTGTAGCTCATCAGCATTTAATAATACTCTATATAGAGCAAAAAAGATTGGGATTTGAATTAGCATTGGTAAGCATCCACCCATTGGGTTTGCCCCATGCTTCTTATAAAGCTCCATCATCTGCTGATTCATCTTCATTGGGTCATCTTTATACTTCTCTCTTAACTCTTTCATCTTTGGAGCTAGGTCTCTTAGTTTTTGCATTGACATTAGCCCCTTATAAGAGAGAGGAAAGAGGACCAGTTTTACTAATATAGTAAAAATAACAATTGCCCAACCCCAATTTCCAACAAACTCATATATTGCTAGCATTATCTTAAAGAATGGTTTTGCTAAGAATGTAAACCATCCAAACTCAATTACATCTTCTAGTTTTGGGTCTAGTGAGACAAAGAGCTTATACTCTTTTGGTCCAATATATCCATTTAAGTTGCTATCTCCTTGATGATGGATAAAGATAATTGGGTCTGTCTCATGGTCTGGCAAACCACTTGGCCCAACCGTAGCTACCATTACACCACTTTTTTTGTAAAATAGGGTTGTATAGTATCTATCTACTGCTGCTGTTACATCTGCATCATTAAATGTAACAATCTCTTTTGCATCTCCATCTTCAATAATCTCTACAACTCCATTTGCTCTTCTAATTAAAGCTCCTCTAACAACCATATACATACTCTTATCTGCCATTGGTCTAAATCCAGGAGTTATAAAATACTCTAGATTCTTATTTGATACCTCTACTTTTAGGTCATAATTTCCCATTGGGTGAAAGGTAATTATCTTT
>JAADEQ010000087.1 GCA_013153345.1 Campylobacterota bacterium
ATAAGAGAGATAAATCCAAAGTTTGGACTTGGTAATAAAGATAGACAAAAGAGTCCATATGAGATATTAGGAGTATTACCAACTGATAGTTTTGAGAGTATAAAAAAAAGATATAAAGAGTTAATGATAAAGTTTCATCCAGATAATCTATATTCTAAAAATTTGGATAAAGAGTTTATGGAGTTTGCTACTGCAAAGGTTAAAGAGATAAATTGGGCTTATGAAAAGATTAAAGAGGAGAGAGGAGTAGGGTAGAGCTATCTCTTTTCAACCCCAACTTTTTTTGGTCTAATTGTAATATCACTTATTACACTTTTGGTAGTTAAAATCATCCATACAATTTGTGCAATCTCTTGGGGGTCAATATAGTAGGCCTCTTGCTGCTTTGGCTGAAACTTTAAATTATTATTTTTAAAAAATGGAGTATTGGTTAAATCGGGATTTATAGAGCAAACCTTTACTTCACTCTTTCTTACCTCTTCAAATAGAGAGTGGCTAAAGTGTCTAATAGCAGCTTTTGAGGCACTATATACACTACTATATTTAGAGGCTTTAATTGCCTCAATTGAGCTTATATTAATAAGAGTGCCTTTGTTTTTTTTAAGAGAGGGTAAAAGGAGTTTTGTTAAGATAATAGGAGCTAGAAGATTAATATCAATTATCTCTTTAATCTTTTTAGTGGAGATTGTCTCTAAGGGCTCAAAAATGCCAATACCAGCGCTATTTATTAAAAAAGAGATATTATGCTTTTTAGTAATCTCTTTTATCTCTTCTTCTACTTTATCAACTCTATTTAGGCGACTCTTTAGTTTAATAACCTCTATGCCTTTACTCTCTAGCTTTTTACAAATTGCTTCTCCTATTCCGCTGCTATAGCCAGTTATAATTCCTTGCATTATTTTCTTTTTACAAGTCTCATTAAAGCTGCTTGCATTTTGCGCCAGAGTCTAATCTCAACTGCAGGAAAGCCGCCATAGGTTTTATCTCCCTCAAGCGATTTTGTAACGCCACCTCGCGCTGCAATTATAGCTCTATCTCCAATCTTTAAATGTCCAGCCGTTGCGCTTTGACCCCCCATAATAACACCTTTTCCCAAAATGGTAGAGCCACTTAGGCCAACTTGAGAAACAATTATTGAATACTCTCCAATCTCACAATTATGGCCAATTTGAATTAGATTATCCAACTTTGCACCCTTTTTAATCGTTGTGCTACCAAGGGCTGCTCTATCAATTGTGCAGTTTGCTCCAATCTCAACATTATCCTCAACTACAACATTTCCAATTTGATAAAATTTAATAGTTTGGGCAAATCCAAAACCATCGCTTCCAATAATTGTGCCGCTATGAATTGTGCAGTTATTTCCAATTTTGCAGTTATGATAAATTACCACATTTGGATAGATAATGGTATTATCTCCAATCTCAACATTATCTCCAATATAGCATCCTGCCATAATAAGAGAGTTTTTGCCAATAACTACATTTTTTCCAAAATTTGCACTATTAGCAACGCGCGCTCCCTCTTTTAGAGTTGGATTATAGGTTTTTTCACTTGGAGTATATTTAAATAAAGAGGTAACTTTTGCCATATCTTCATATGGATTTTGACTAATAATTGCAACTGCTTCTTTTGGCAAAAGGGGCGCATCTTCTTCTTTTAAAATAACTGCGCCTGCTTTTGTTGTTTTTAAATCATTAATATATTTTGAGTTATGAAAAAAGCTTAAAGAGTCTTTTTTTGCCTCTTTTAGAGTTGCTAAGTTTTTAATTTCAATATCGCTTTTGCACTCTTTATTAATATGTTTACAAATATCACTTAGCTTCATTTTGCCTCTTTATCTCTCCATTGCAACAACGCCGCTTCTTACAATTTCAATTGGATTAAAATTTTTTGCCGCCTCAATGCAGTGAGTGATTCTATGAGACTCATCTGCTGCCATTGCAATTATAATATCCTCTCCTGCATTTACAATCCCGCCATTATATGCCTCAAATAGCGCTTGAATATTTGCCATATTAATTTGCTTATTAATTGGAAACTTAACTAAAACCATCTCTTTTTCAACCATTGAGTCATGCTCAATAACTTTATATACCGGAATTAGTTTATGGAGCTGCTTAATAATTTGCTCAATTACTCTTTTGCTACCTTGAGTTACAATTGTCATATGAGACATATTAGAGTCTGGAATTGGAGCAACTGTTAAAGAGTCAATATTATATCCACGCCCTGCAAAAAGTCCTGAGACTCTTGATAGAACTTGTGCTTCATTTTGAACAATTACTGAAATTACTCTTCTAACCTTTTGCATTATCTATCCTTATACTCTAACATCATATTATATAGCGCTCCACCTGCTGGAACCATTGGTAGAACATTTTCAAATCTATCAACTGCAACATTTATAAATGCAACTTTGTTCTGTTTTATTGCATCATTTAGCGCCTTATCAAACTCCTCTTTTGTTGTAACATCATATCCAACCCCACCACAAGCTTCAACTAGCTTTTTCCACTCTGGCTGATAGCTTAAATCTGTCTCACTATATCTTTTTTCATAAAAAAATGTCTGCCATTGTCTAACCATTCCTAAAAAGTGGTTATTTAACATTACATTAATAACAGGAATATTATATTCACTTGCAGTTACAAGCTCTTGGATATTCATCAAAATTGAGCCATCTCCTGTTATATTTACTACAATTTTCTCTGGATTTGCAACCTTTGCCCCAATTGCTGCTGGAAGTCCAAATCCCATTGTTCCAAGGCCTCCACTATTAATCCATTGTCTTGGACGGCTAAATGGATAAAATTGCGCTGCCCACATCTGATGCTGCCCAACATCTGAAGTAATTGTAGCCTTGTCTCCTAAAATCTCTCCAACTCTTTGAATAACCCATTGAGGCTTAATTACCTCATTGCTATCTTCATAAGTTAGAGGATGAATCTCATCATAGCGCTTTAATATTGCTCTCCAAGCCTCATATCTATTTGGATTTGCTCTATCTTTAATCTTTTCAATCATCTTTTTAACAACAATTTTAACATCCCCAACAATTGGATAGTCTGCATCAACAATCTTGCCAATATTTGCTGGGTCAATATCAACATGAATAATATCGGCATATTTTGCAAATTCGCTAAGCTTTCCTGTTACTCTATCATCAAATCTTGCTCCAAGAGAGATAATTAAATCGCTCTCACTCATTGCCATATTTGATGCATAGCTTCCATGCATTCCGGGCATTCCAATAAGCAAAGGATTATCATGCCCCATTACACCTCTTGCCATTAAGGTCTCAACTGCTGGAATTCCTGTTATTTTTGCAAGCTCTCTAACTTCATTGCTTGCATTGCTTAAAACACTTCCTCCACCAATATATAAAAGGGGCTTTTTTGCTTTTAAGATTGCTTCAACTGCCTTTTTTATCTGTCTATCATTTCCTTGATAGCTTGGCTTATAAGTTGGTAAATCAACACTATCTGGATATTCAAAAACTCCCATCTCTCCGGTTATATCTTTTGGGATATCAACCAAAACTGGTCCAGGGCGTCCACTTCTTGCAAGATAGAATGCTTCTTTTAAAATTCTTGGCAAATCTTTAATGCTTCTTACTAAATAGTTATGTTTTGTGCAAGCCCTGCTAATTCCAACTGCATCAACCTCTTGAAAGCCATCTGTTCCAATTAAAGAGAGCGGCACCTGCCCGCTAATAACAACTAATGGAATTGAATCCATATATGCAGTTGCAAGACCCGTTACTGCATTTGTAAAACCAGGTCCGCTTGTAACCATTGCAACTCCAACATCTCCGCTAACTCTTGCGTAACTATCTGCTGCATGAACTGCTGCTTGCTCATGGCGCGTTAGAATATGTTTAAATCCTTTTTGTTTATACATCTCATCATAAACATTCATAATAGCCCCGCCAGGATAGCCAAAAACATACTTTATTCCCTCTTTATTTATGGCTTCACAAACCATTTGTGCACCACTCATCTTCATAAAAAAGCTCCATCTATTTTTGTTTTGGCCTTGATTATAGCAAAAAATATTTATGTTTTATAGTATAATTTTACTTAAAAATTTAATAAAGAGGATTTTTTATGAAAAAAATAGTTTTTCTTCTGCTGCCTCTGCTTTTTATAGCTTGTAACCAAGAGAGTATTGAAAGAACAAAAGAGCTTAATAAAAATAATCCTTTAATAAAAGATAAAATAATAAC
>JAADEQ010000110.1 GCA_013153345.1 Campylobacterota bacterium
AACACTATTAAATTATAAAAATAGTTAGAGAGTTTTTCTATTAAAGTTGTTTTGCCACTATTTGAAGGGCCAGTGAATGCAAACTCTATCTTTTTTTCCATACTCTTCCTAGCTTTTAATTATAGATTTTATTATAAAAGCTTTTAAAATATGTTAAAATCGCTTTATGAAAAGAGCAATTATAATATTAGCAGTTACTTTTATTGGATGTTCAACAAAAACTGAAATTGATAAGATAGTTAAAGAGAAAAAAGAGCTTTATAAAGAGCTCGCTAATACTAAATATCTTTACACTTCTAATTTAATAGTTTTTATAAAAAGAGTAGATTCAAAAAGCTTTATATTAGAGATTAATCCAAAAGATATAGATTATGAAATTAAAAATATAGAGTGTAAAAGTGGTAAACAGATAGCTAAAATTAAAGAGATTAATAGCTCAAGATTTGATTGGTTAAAGAGTTTTAAAATAGAGTTTGCCAAGAGGGTTAAAGGGGTAAAATGCTCTATTAATAAAGAGCAGATTACTTTCTAAATCTATCTGTTAATCTTGGTTGATGAAGTTGATTTAAAAGGGTAGTAATCTTTACTGGGTCATTTAGAAGCTTTTTATAGACTACATAGTTTGCTAAAACCTTTTTTCCATACTTATTTGTCTCTTTATTAGCTAGCATCTCCATACTTAAATATGGCTCATACTCAGAGTTATTTCTAAAGAGATTAGATTTTCTTAATACTTTTCTAGTATATCCAATCCCTCCATTATATGCATATGCAATAAATAAAGGGTGGTAGAGATGGCGATTTAGATAATCTAAATGTCTATTTGCAAACTTTAGAGCAATTTTAGGATTGAACATATCCTCAAGCTCAATTTTAGTTTTTTCTTGTTTTGCGATATGTTTTGCTAAAAAGGGCATAAATTGCATTAGACCTAAGGCAAATGACCTAGAGACAGAAGCTGGGATAAAGTGGCTCTCTTGTTTAGCAATTGCTAGTATTAAAGCTTTTCTATCAGTAGAGTACTCTTTTAGCTCCTCTTGATATATAAGAGGAAAATATTGATTTCTATAGTTGCTTGCTTTAGTTAAAATATAAAGATAGTGAGGATAGGTCTTTTTTGTATTAAATTTATTTGCTAGCTCTAATAGGTCTACATTTTTAGAGAATATCTTCTTTTTTAACTTTGCCCACTCAATTGGACTAGTTATATCAAATGTGCTGTTTTCTTCTCTTGGAAGAGGGGGAGGAGTTGGAATAGGGTATGGTCTATCAAGAAGGTCTAGAGCTGAGAGTTTATATATATTAAAATCATAGCTATTTGCTACTTGCTCTAAATATTTCTTATCTTTGCTAGCTAAATAGCTCCAAAATATAGCTCTATCAGCATTAAATCTATCTGGTGCTTTTGAGATTGCACTTTGAAAGAAAGATGCTGCTAATGAAGGGTTATTATTTTTAATATGGATAAATCCTATCTTCATAAGATGGCTATATTTTATTTTATTATCTACTGGAGGAGGGGTATTAATAATAACTTTTTTTAAATTGGTTAAATTCTCTTTAAAAACTCTGTATATAAAGGTATTAATAGCATAATATTTAGTAAGCTCTTTATAGGTCTGCGGAGATATATTTTTATTTAATATTTTTCTCTTTTTTCCTAAGTAGTTAAAGACTTTTACTTTATCTTTTGCAGGAAGCTTTAGCCACTCATCATAGAAATTTCCACTTTTATATAGTCTTGAGATAATATCTTGATACTTTTTGCGCTCCTTATTTGAGACTACTCTTTTTCTTTTTCTCTTTGGAGGAGGGGCACCAGTCTTTTTAATATAGGCTTTTTTTAGAAGATAATTAATAGAGTAGGCCAGTTTTATTGCCTCTTTTGCCTCTTTTTTAGTTGTTTTAGAGTCTTGAATAAATTTCCATATATAAAAATCTCTCTCCCTACACTTTGGCATACCCTTTAGCTCTGCTAGAGTCAACGCATTAATAAAAAGGGTAAAAAATAGAATAATAGTTATATATCTTCTCATATCATTAAGCTTTGTAAAATTGCTATTATTATATTTAATCCAAATATAATTACAATAGGAGAGAGGTCAATTCCATTTACTACCACAAATGGCATCTTTCTTCTTACAAACTCAAATAGGGGCTCAGTTAAACTTCTTATAAATTGAACAATTTGATTTCTTGGGTCTGGATTTACAAAACTAAGCAACGCTGCAATAATTACTAGCCAGCTATATATATTTAGAAGAGTAATAATAAGACCTAAAATTGAATTTATTATGATTGACATTGTGCTACCTCCAATAGATATGGTTTAATTTTTGGATATATCTCTTTAAGCTCTGGGCCATGCTCACTTCCAGTTAATAGTAGACGTAGAGGTTTAAAAAACTCTTTACCTTTAAGATTGCTCTTTTTCATTAAATATCTTTTAAACTCATTAAAATCATCTATCATTGGGGCCTCTTTAATAATTGAGGCTAACTTTTTCATACTCTCTCCCCAATTATTATTACACTCTTTTTTAGAAAATATAGCTTTTAACTTCTCTTCTAGCTCTTTTATGGTGCTTGCCTCTTCAAGATAAATCTTTAATAGCTCTCCAATATCTTTGTCTGCAAAGCCAAATATCTTTGAGAGCTCTTTTGAATCCATTAGTTTAAGATGTTGTCTATTAAGATATCTTAGCTGATCAATATCAAACTTGGCTGGAGATTTAGATATTTTACTAATATCAAACCACTTGATTGCATCTGGTAGATAAAATATCTCTTTTGGAGGATTATATCCTAAACTTAATAAATAATTAATTATAGCATCTGGCAAAAATCCCTCTTCTAAAAGCCACTTAACTGAGCTTGCTTTATCCCTTTTGCTCATCTTTTTCCCATCTTTATTTAAGATTATAGGAAGATGAGCATACTCTATCTTTTTATTAAATCCAAGTAGGTTTTGGATATGAATCTGCTTTGGAGTATTGCTTAGATGGTCTTCTCCTCTAACTACTAAGCTTATATCCATACTCATATCATCAACTGCACAAGCAAAGTTGTAAGTTGGTTTTCCATTGGCTCTTAATATTACAAAGCTATCAATATCATTAGGCTCTCTTTTTATCTCTCCTTTAATTAAATCATTAAAAATAATAGCACTAGATGGCTTTTTGACTCTAATAGTAAAGCTTTTATTTTGCTCTTTTAATTTTGAAATCTCTTCATTTGATAGCTCTAAACACCTACCACTATATCTATAGGCTCTTTTTTCTCTTTTTGCTCTTTCTCTTTGCTCTTGAAGCTCATCTTCATCGCAAAAACAGGCAAATGCTTTTTTCTCTTTTAGAAGTTGCAGTGCTAGAGTTTGGTGAATATTTAAGTTTTGACTCTGATAGATAATATTAGAAGTATCAATGGCAAATTTTTTTAAAATCTCAATAATCTCTTTATCTTTACCTTCAATATTTCGGCTCTCATCTGTATCTTCAATACGAATAATAAAATCTTCATCTTTTTGCCTAGAGAGAATATAGTTTATTAAAGCAACTCTTAAATTCCCAATATGCAAATCCCCAGTAGGGCTTGGTGCAAATCTTAGCATATTTTTATCCTAGCTGAAATTTTAGATGATGATTATACCTAATATTAATTAATAGAATTCTTGATTTGAAAGATTTTTTATTTTAAAGAGTGAGTTATAAAAAAGGGGGAGGGGGCGGGGCTTAAAGCCCCTAAAAAATCTTTTTCTATATACTAAAGGAGGAGGATTAAACTTTATATTTTAGAAAAAGTGGTGGCGCGGCGGACGGGACTCGAACCCGCGACCTCCGGCGTGACAGGCCGGCATTCTAACCAGCTGAACTACCGCCGCTCTTGTGGTGGTCGCTAGTGGACTCGAACCACTGGCATCTACCTTGTAAGGGTAGCGCTCTACCAACTGAGCTAAGCGACCTAGCCTTTGACTTTTTGGCGACCCTTAGAGGATTTGAACCTCTGTGACTGCGCGGAAAACGCAGCATCCTTGGCCACTAGATGAAAGGGTCATCTAGCCCATAAAGTCATATAAAATCTTTAGTGGTGACCCGTCTTGGATTCGAACCAAGGGCCCACTCCTTAAAAGGGAGTTGCTCTACCGACTGAGCTAACGGGTCGCCTTTTTGCTTCTTGCGTTTAAGTGGCGTAATTATAGCCACAAATTTTT
>JAADEQ010000006.1 GCA_013153345.1 Campylobacterota bacterium
CCAGCATATGCAATATATGAGTTATTTTTTAAATCCTCATGCACAATCTCATCAATAATAATCTCAGCTGGCTCACTCTTTCCATATGGATAGTTCTTACTTGCAAGCACAACCCCAACTGCATATTTATCTTTAAATCTAACATCAGCCTCTTTTAGCCTACCAGTTGCAGCCTTATAAAACATATCACTAACAGGTGTATCAAAAAGAACCATTAACTCTTCACACTCAGGGTCTCCAAATCTAACATTATACTCAAGCACATAAGGCTCATTATCAACAACCATTATCCCAACAAATAAAACCCCACTATAAGGGATATTATCTTCTTTTAGCCCCTTTAGAGTTGGCTTAATAATTCTTTCTTCAATCTTTTTATAAAGCTCATCATTAATTAATGGAGTTGGAGCATATGCCCCCATTCCTCCTGTATTTGGTCCCTTATCCCCATCAAGAAGTCTTTTGTGATCTTGAGCTGCAGGCAAGATTATATAATCCTCATTATCACAAACTGCAAATATAGAAAGCTCATATCCATCTAAATACTCTTCAATAATAACCTTTTTACCAGCATCCCCAAAGCTCTTTCCACTTAGCATATCTTTTACTGCCTCAATTGCCTCCTCTTTTGTAGGAGCAATAATAACCCCTTTTCCTGCACAAAGTCCATCAGCCTTAACCACAATTGGCTCTTTTAAACTCTCAATAAATCTTTTTGCCTCATCAAGTGAACTTGTCTCAATATATCTTGCAGTTGGGATATTATATTTTTTTAGGCTATTTTTCATAAAGGCTTTTGAGCCCTCAAGCTTTGCAGCCTCTTTTGAAGGTCCAAAGATTGTTAAATTATGCTCTTTAAAAACATCAACTATTCCATTTACCAACGGGTCTTCTGGTCCAACAATTGTTAAATCAATCTTTTTTTCTTTTGCAAACTTTGCTAACTCATTAAAATCTTTAATATCAACATTAACTCCAAGCTCATCAGTTGCCCCATTTCCTGGAGCAAAATAGATATTTTTTACATTATCATCTTTTTTTAGCGCATACCCAATTGAGTACTCTCTTCCTCCACTACCAACAATTAAAACATCCATTAATATCTCCATTTTATAATATTATCCAACCATACCCACTCTTATACTTTTGGCTTAAAAACATAACATTAGATATGGTTGGATAGTTATAATTATAACTAAACAAAGATAACTAATACTTGAAAGATAGCAGATTTGAAGAAAACCCGAGTGGCCGTATATTGCTTAGTGTCGGCCCCGAAAAGCCAACGATGGAGGAGAGAGTAGGTCTTTAGGGGGCAACTTCTCGCCGGCATAGCCTAGCTCAAACGAAGCCACCCACACACCGACCTAACTACTAGTCCTCCTATTACTTTAGTGTTGGACCCCATATGCAATTGGTCGAACCACTCAGGCTTAAAAGAAGCTTAAAAAAAAATTTAGAAAAAATTTTTAAACTTTTAATTATTTTTTATAATTATAGCACATTTTTTGTAATTTTACACTATCAAAATTACATTTTTTTCAAATTTCTTTCAATTTCTACTGCTTTATTAACACACTCTTTAATAGTTGGCCTATTTGCAATATATACCTCTTCTACCTCGCTAGGTAGATTTTGCAAAGTTGACTCCCCTATAACTACTGCCTTAAAGCTTCTATCCCACCTAAAGCTTTTAAAAAAGCACTTAATAGTTGAGGGGGATGTAAATATTATTATACTATCTTTTTGCAAATTTTTCTCTTTATACTCTTTACATTTTGTCTCATAAATAATTTTTTCTTCTATATCAATTCCAAATTTGGCTAGATACTCTTTGGAGTTAAAAGAGACAACTTTTGGTCTAATATAAAGAATCTTTTTATCAAAAAATAATCTTACAATATCTTTTGCAAGCTCTTTTCCATAATAGTTTTTTGGAAAATATATATCTTTTGCCCCAAGAGCCTTTGCAAAATCTCTAGTTGCCTCTCCAACTGCTAAAATCTTTTTGTCTCTCCAGCTAGGATTTAACTCCTCACTATATAAAATAGCCTGTTTTGAGGTAAATAACAAACTATCAAATCTATCTAGCTCTAAACTATCTACTACTCTTTTAAACTCAATTGTAGGAAGAGACTCTACCCCATCAAACTCTTTTGGAGAGCATAGATATATTTTACTCATCCTCTTCAATCTCTCCTTTAAAATAGTGAACATTAAGCTCCTCATCATCATATGGGTCAAAGTGAGGAGTAATAACCCACCCTTTCTTCTTATCAAGAGCTACTATCTTTTTTATCATCTCTTCAGCAATATCGTGCGCCTCTTTAATGGTCATATCAGGGTCAAGCACCAAATGGACCTCAACAAAGTTATGCTTTCCATCTGTTCTAGTCTTTAGCCAATGATACCCCTTTACACCTTTTGTATTTGCAATAATCTCTCCAATCTTTGCAACCATCTCTGGCTCTAGCGACCTATCTAATAAGATTAAAACACTCTCTTTAATAATCTCATAAGCTGAGTAGATAATATAGGCTCCAATTGCAATACCAAATATTGCATCAATAAAATCAAAACCGGTAATTGAGACCAAAAATAGAGCCAATAATACTGCTCCATTGCTTAATAGGTCAGCTTTATAGTGAAGTGCATCAGCTTTTACAATAATATTATCAGTCTCTTTTGCAACTCTCTCAAGATATCTAACCAAAAACCAAGTTGCAGTAATTGAGATTAACATAACTGAGACTGACACCCCTAAAAGTGTAGTCTCTTTTTTATAGATTAATTTAGCAATCCCCTCATATATAATAAAAAGGCCAGAGATTGTAATAATTACCCCTTCAATAACTCCAGCAATTGCTTGAACTTTCCCTTTGCCATAATTAAATACCTCATCAGCATCCTCTTCAGCCTTTTTAACTGCAAAAAAGTTAAATAAAGAGATTGCTGTATCTAAGATTGAATCCATTGCACTTGCAAGAAGGGCAACTGAGCCGCTAATAATTCCAATAATCAATTTTATAAGCGCCAAAAAAGTTGCAACTGAAGTTGCTACAATTGTTGCTCTCTTCTCCTTTGAAAAATCCATAAATATCTTTTTAAATATATCCATCCCTACTCACTTTAAATTTTTTTGAAATTTTACTATATTTATCATAATTAATCCTTACTTTTTTATATCTTCAAAGTATCAAAAAGTAACTTCTTTATCTATAACTTTTAATTATATTGTAGTTTAATAAAAAGTATATTTATCTATTAACTAAAGTTATGGTAAGATATTAAAAAGGTTACTCAAAGGGGATGTTTTGCTAAAAGATTTTTCAAAACTAGAGACATTTTTAGTGGTTGCAAGGGAGAGAGGCTTCTCAAAAGCCTCTTCAAAGCTTGGAGTCTCTCAACCAGCAGTTACTCAACAAATTAAATATCTAGAAGATTATCTAGATACAAAGCTAATTGAGAGAAAAAAGAGTGGAATAAAACTAACAAATGCAGGAGAAGAGCTCTATAAAGTAGCTGTTGAGCTTGAGAGTGCCATAATAAAAGCAGAAAATCAGATGCTCCAAATTATAAATAAAGATATTACTTTTAATCTTGGAGCATCATTTACTATTGGAAATTACATATTGCCTGGGGAGTGTTTAAATAGCATAAAAGAGTCAATTGGCAATGATGTAAAACTAACAATTGAGGTTAGTAAAAAGATAGTTGAAAAAATAAAAGATAGAGAGATAGATTTGGGCCTTATTGAAGCGCCAGTATTTGATGAGGATTTAGTATATAGAAAGTGGCTTGAGGATGAGTTGGTGCTATTTAGTAATACTCCACTTCCAAGAGAGGTATATATTGAGGATTTATATAACTTTGATTGGGTCTGTAGAGAAGAGGGAAGTCACACCAAAAAGATTATTGCAGAAAAATTTAGTGAATTAAATATTCACTGTCAAGATTTTAATGTAATCTCAGAGGTTAATAGCTCAACTGCGCTTTTAAATACTATTATTAGAAGCAAACAAAATCTTGAACGCCCAATTGTATCAATTATCTCTAAATATGCAATTGCGCAAGAGGTAGCTAATAAAAAGCTATTTGAGAGCAAAATAAAAGGGCTTAATCTAACTAGAACCCTTTATATTATATATCACAAAAATAATAAAAATAACCCTTATATTAAAAGTAGC
>JAADEQ010000042.1 GCA_013153345.1 Campylobacterota bacterium
AGGTGGTGGATTTTGCTTTTTTTATTTATTGCAATTGACCTTAATAAGCCTCAAGTTTTTACCCCAAAAAGTCTTAGGGATATTGAGCTTTTATCCACCAATGTCGATATTAGAAATAAATGGAAGCCGCAAAATCAAGCTCTTTATACCAATAGGGCTCTTTTAGAGATTGATAAGGCTATCTCCAATCATAAAAAGTTAATAATCTTTCCAGAATCCTATCTTCCTTACTTTTTAAATTTAGAGAAGCACTACTTAGACCAATTTTTAGAGCGCTCTAAAGATATTACAATTATTATTGGCTCTTTATATTATAAAGGAAGAAATAACCATCGCAACTCCGCTTATATAATAAAAGATAAAGAGTATAAAGTAGCTAACAAAGTTGTATTGGTCCCTTTTGGGGAGGCTAATCCCCTTCCAGACTTTTTAAGTAGAGCAGTTAATAAGATGTTTTTTAGAGGAGCAGTTGATTATACTGCTGATAAAAATTTTACCTATATAGAGGCGCTGGATAAGAGATATAAGATTGCTATTTGTTATGAGGGGACTAGTTCTAAGGCTTATGAGGATAATCCTAACTTTTTAATTACTATTAGCAATAATGGGTGGTTTATTCCAAGCACTGAGCCAACTCTACAACAGCTTATAATGAAATATTACTCTAAGCTTCATAACACAACTATATATCATAGCATTAATGGTTCTGCTTCTTATATTATTATGCCTTTTGGAGGAAGTGAATGAGAGCTATATTTTTAACTCCCATTAAAGCATATCAGCTTATTTCAAAATTTACCCCATCAAGTTGCAGATATTACCCTAGCTGTTCTGAGTATTCAAAATGGCTTTTTAGTTTTGATAATCCATTAAATGCAACTTTAAAGAGTGCTTTAAGGATAGGAAGGTGTAATCAGCTCTTTAGTGGGGGTATAGATTATCCCTCTTTTAACTATACTCCTCCTAGAGTAGTTGAGCTTTTTAATCCAGTAAAAAGAGAAAAAATTCCATCAGCTCCATTAAAATTTAAAGAGAAAAAAAGCAAACTTCGCATAAAATTTTGGTTAGTGCCTAATAAGAGTGGCAAATACTATATAGTAAAGGATTTTAATGCAACTGCAACTTATCTCCCCACTGGATATGCATCTTCATCTTCGCCAAGGTGATATGTTAAAAAATATAGCCCCTTTAAGCTCTAAATATTTTGCAGGGGCTTTAATTATGCCAAATACTACCCCTCCAATTACTACAAAAGAGATGGTAAGAGAGTATAAAAAAGAGATTTTAGATGCTACTAAAGGTGATAATTTTACTCCCTATATGACTCTTTTTTTTAAAGATTATGGGTATGAGTTTTTAAAAGAGATAAGAGATGAGATTTTATCAATAAAGCTCTATCCAGCTGGAATTACTACTAATAGTGAGGGTGGAGTAGAAAAGATTGATATAGATAGTTTAGCTCCTACACTTGAGGCGATGAGTGAGCTAAATATTCCTCTTTGTGTTCATGGGGAGAGTAATGGATTTGTTATGGATAGAGAGGCAGAGTTTATTCCAATCTATAAGAGATTAGCAAAGGCTTTTCCTAAATTAAAGATTATTATGGAACATATTACTACCAAAGAGGCAGCTAGAGCTTTACAAGAGGAGGAGAATTTATATGCAACTATTACTCTTCACCATCTTTATATCACTTTAGATGATGTGGCTGGTGGCCTCCTTAGACCTCATCTATTTTGTAAACCAATTGCCAAAAGGCCTGAAGATAAAGAGGCTCTTTTGGAGCTTGCGCTAAATGCTCATCCAAAGGTTATGTTTGGCTCAGATTCAGCCCCTCATCCAAGGAGTGCAAAAGAGGCACCAGGTTGTGCTGCTGGAGTATTTACTGCTCCTATTGCTTTGCCTCTTTTAGCTGAGCTATTTGAAAAGTTTGATAAGTTAGATAATCTACAACCATTTATCTCTTTAAATGCTACTAAAATATACAATATTAACCCTCCTCAAAAGATGGTAACACTTGTAAAAGAGGAGTTTGAAGTCCCTATTAGTTATAATGATGTTGTACCATTTAAAAGTGGTGAAAGGGTATCTTGGAGGGTTAAATGAGAGAGTTAAAGAAGGGATATTTAGAGTTTAAAAAGAGCTTTAAAGAGTATCAAGAGCTATTTAAAGAGCTAATAGAAAAGGGGCAACATCCCAAAAGCTTCTTTATAACCTGTAGTGACTCTAGGATAGTGCCTCATCTTATAACCAACTCTAAACCGGGGGATTTGTTTGTCTCTAGAAATATTGGTAACTTTGTTCCACCTTTTTCTAAAGAGGCTGAGTTTAGCTCTGCTGCCTCTGCGTTAGAGTATGCTGTTGAGGTTTTAAATGTAGAAAATATTATAGTCTGTAGCCATAGTGATTGTGGAGCAATTGCCTCTTTATTTAAAGATATAAAGCCCTCAATCTCCAATATTAATATTAGAAAATGGCTCAGTTTAGGAGAAGAGGTAAAAGAAAAAACCATAAAGGATATGCCTAAAGCTCCATTAGATGAAAAAAAAGAGTATGCCCAAAAGATATCTGCCATTTTTCAAATTAAAAATCTTTTAACTTATCCATTTGTAGAGGAGAGGGTTAAAAAAAATACTCTAAAACTATATGCTTGGTATTATAATATAGAAGAGGGAGAGATTTTGGTTTATTCTTTTAAAGATAAAAGATATATCCCTTTAGAGGAGTTTGATGAGTAGTATAATAGAATTAATTGGCAATACCCCCTTAGTTAAGCTAGAAAAGATTAGCCAAGAGTTGGAGTGTGAGGTTTTTGCAAAGTGTGAGTTTTTAAATCCAGGGGGCTCCATTAAGGATAGAATAGCTCTTTTTATGGTTAAAGATGCTTTAAAAGAGAAAGAGTTTAATGGGATAGTTGAGCCAACTAGTGGAAATACTGGAATTGGTCTTGCTTTAGTTTGTGCTGCTTTAAATATTCCTTTAATAATTACAATGCCAGAATCAATGAGCAGGGAGAGAAGAGCTACAATTAAGCATTTTGGAGCAAAACTAGTTTTAACTCCTGCAAAAGAGGGGATGGAGGGGGCAATTAATGAGGCTATTAAGATATCAAAGCTAGAGCGATATAGACTTTTAAATCAGTTTGAAAATCCTTCTAATCCAAAAGCTCACTATCAAACAACTGCAGTAGAGATTTTTAATAAGATAAAAAATATAGATATATTTTTAACTGCCATTGGGACTGGAGGAACAATTACTGGAGTAGGGAGGTTTTTAAAAGAGCAAAATCCAAATATTGAGATTTTTGGGGTTGAGCCGTGTGAATCTGCAGTAATTAATAAAAAACCAAAAGGGGCTCATAAGATAGAGGGGATTGGAGCTGGATTTATCCCCAAAATTTTGGATTTATCTCTTATTAAAAAGGTTTTTGAAGTAAGCTCCAATGACTCTATTAAAAGGGCTAAAGAGATAGCTAAAGAGGGCTTTTTTGTTGGAATTAGTAGTGGTGCTAATTTGGAAGCTATATATAAATTAGTAAAGGCTCAAAATATTAAAGGAAAAAAAATAGCTACCATCTTTCAAGATAGTGCTAGTAGATATCTTAGTACGGAGTTGTTTAGAGAATAGAAAAAAGAAGCAGAGTAAATTACTCTACTTCTGCATCAATTACATCATCGTCATCTTTTTTAGCCTCTTGTTGTGCTCCACCGCTTGTTTGTCCTGCAGCTGCTGCGCTTTGAGCTAATTTTTGATTGATTGTATTTAACTCATTAATTTTTGCTTCAATTTGCTCTTTTGTTGCATTATCATCTTTAATTAATGCCTCAAGCTCACCAATTAGTTTCTCTGCAGCCTCTTTATCTGCAGGATTTACTTTATCTCCAAGCTCATTTAACGCTTTTTTAGTTTGGTGAATTAGAGCATCAGCTTGGTTTTTAGCCTCAACTAAAGCTTTTCTTGCCTCATCTTCAGCTTTATGAGCTTCTGCCTCTTTAATCATTCTTTGAATCTCTTCTTCACTAAGTCCTGAGCTTCCAGTAATCTTAATTTCTTGAGATTTACCAGTTGCTTTATCAACTGCACTTACTGTTAAAATTCCGTTTGCATCAATATCAAATGTTACTTCAATTTGAGGCACTCCTCTTGGTGCTGGTGGAATTCCAGTTAGCTCAAACATACCAAGCG
>JAADEQ010000151.1 GCA_013153345.1 Campylobacterota bacterium
AAGAGACTAAAAAATCACACTTTTTACACATTTTAGAGAACTTTATCCCTTCCATATCAATCATTTTTGCTGACTTATTATCCAAAAAGACCTCTATTCCAAACTCCTCAAACTCCTCTTTTATCTTTAAGAAGATATCCTTAATCTCGGGTGCATTGGGTTTTAGAACAAATCCAGCAGTTGAGTAATCTTTTATCTCTTTTATCACGTTTTAGCCTTAAAATTTTTTATAAATAGAGTATCATATTCCCACTTTAAAATAGGTAAAAAGGGTAGGAAAGAAGAGAGGTTAGTTTTGCTCCTTTTTTTGATTTGCCTCTGCTATTAAAACCCCTTCAATTAGTTTATCAATATCCCCATCTAAAATCGCTTCAACATTGGTAAAGGCCTCTTTGCTTCTATTATCTTTTACCTGTTGATATGGCTGCAAAACATATGAGCGAATCTGATGCCCCCAGCCAATTTCACTCTTTGGAGTTCCATCAATTTCTGCCTGTTTTTTTGCCATCTCATACTCATATAGCCTACTTTTTAACATCTTCATTGCTGCAGCTCTATTTTTATGCTGGCTTCTATCATTTTGACACTGCACAACAATTCCGGTTGGAAGGTGGGTGATTCTAATTGCACTCTCAGTCTTATTAACATGCTGTCCACCAGCCCCACTTGCCCTATATGTATCAACTCTTATATCTTTATCTTCAATCTCAATCTCTATATCATCATCAATTTCAGGCGAGACCATAACTGAGGCAAATGAGGTGTGGCGCTTTGCATTTGCATCAAAAGGGGAGATTCTAACAAGGCGGTGAATCCCATTTTCTACTTTTAAATACCCATATGCATTCTCACCTTTTATAATAAAGCTAACATCCTTAATTCCAGCCTCTTCCCCTGGCTGATAATCAAGCACTTCAACCTTAAATCCATGCCTTTCAGCCCATCTTAGATACATTCTATAAAGCATACTTGCCCAATCTTGACTCTCAGTCCCTCCAGCTCCTGGATGAATTGATATAATTGCATTGGAGCTGTCATGCTTATCGCTAAGCATTATCTCAATCTCAAGCTTTTTAATGTGTTCTTCTAAAGATGGGGCATCTTCAAAGAGCATCTGCAAAGTCTCTTCATCATTTTCAGCTTTTGCTAACTCAAAATACTCTTTTGCATCCTCAAGAGCCTCTTTTGCAGCTTTATATACTTTTAGAATCTTTTCTAATCTATTTTTTTCTTGAGAGACTTTTGCAGCCTCTTTTGCATCACTCCAAAACTCAGGATTTTGTTGGAGCTTCTCAATCTCTTCTAATCTCTTTTCAATCTTTTGAGGCTGAGTAATATCGGTAATATTTGACATCTTTTTTTCAAGTTTTTTTAAAAGCTCTGAGTACTCATATGCATCCATCAATTATCCTATATAATTTTTTGGTATGATTTTAACAAAAAAAAGGTAAGAGAGTGGTTGTTGCAAGAGATTATGAAGAGTTTAAAAAAGCAAGAGAGAAGTTAGATGGAAGTGTTGGTTTTGTGCCAACAATGGGAGCGCTGCATGATGGGCATATTAGCTTAATTAAAAGGGCAAGAAGAGAGAATGATTTTGTAATAGTCTCTATTTTTGTAAATCCAACTCAATTTTTAGAGGGGGAGGATTTGGATAAATATCCACGAAAAGAGGAGGCTGATTTAAAAATTTGCGAGCTTGCTGGAGTTGATATTGTCTTTATGCCAACAATTAACTCAATTTACCATCAAGATGAGCTAAAGATTTTGGCTCCAAAAATTAGGGGCTATATTTTAGAGGGAGCTAAAAGACCGGGCCATTTTGATGGAGTATTGCAAGTTGTTTTGAAGCTTTTTAATATAACAAAGCCAACAAATGCATATTTTGGAAAAAAAGATGCCCAACAGCTGGCCTTGATTAGCTCAATGGTAAAAGATTATTTTTTAGATATAAATATAGTGCCGTGTGAGATTGTTAGAGATAAAGATGGCTTAGCTTTAAGCAGTAGAAATGTTTATCTTTCAGATGAAGAGAGAGTAAGAGCACTAAGTTTAAGTAGAGCTTTAAAAAAGGGGGCTGAGTTACTCTCAAAAGGGATATTAGATAGTGAGATTATAAAAAAGGAGATGGAAGAGATTTTGAAAAAAAATGTTGATAGGCTTGATTATATTGCAATTGTAAATAGGGAGTTTAAAGAGATAGATAAGGTTGAGATTGGAAACTCAATTATTTTAGTAGCCGCTTTTGTTGGAAATACGCGGCTAATTGATAATATTTGGGTTTAGAAGAGGTCTAGATTTGTAGGAGGTTGAGGAAATGGTTTTGGAGGAGGCGGGGGAGCTTTTTTAGGCTCTTTTCTTCTCTCTTTTTTAACCTCTCTTTTAGGCTCTTTTTTGTGAGGTTTTGGTTTTACTCTATTTACTCTTTTTTTAATCACTTTTTGTTTTCTTCTCTCTTCTTTTAGGCTCTTTTCTCTAGCTTTTTTGAGTTTTTCTTTAATCTCTTTTGCCTTTTTAAGCTGCTTCTCTTTTAAGAGTCTTCGTTTTCTCTCTTGCTCTTTTGCCTTTTTAAGCTCCTCTTCTTTAGAGATATTTGGCTTTAGATAGCCTCTTTCAACTAGTGCTGTTACAATTTTTTTAAATACTGGCGCAGCACTTTGAGATGCAAAGTGATATTTAAAGCTTGGCTCAATTACTAAGACTCCAATTGTATATCTATTTCCTTCAAAATCATTTGCAAAACCAAAAAAGCTGGTGTGATAGCGCTCTTCATACCCATTTTTTGAGGCAATCATTGCAGTTCCAGTCTTTCCTCCAACAATTAATCCTTTTGTTTTTGCTCTAACACCAGTCCCTCTATTTACAACCTCAATTAGAGTCTTTTTTACAATTTCTGCAGTTTGAGGGGAGATTGGAGCAATTTGGTTATAGTCTTTTTTTACAATATATTTTTTATCGCTTCCCTCTTTTGTTAAGTAGTTTACTACTCTTGGAGATATAGAGCTTCCTCCATTATTAAATACATTATAGGCTTTTAGAAGTTGAGCAAATGTGGCCTTTATTCCATATCCATAAGAGGAGGTGGCAAGATTTGCTCTATTTTTTAGCTCTTTTAAAGAGTATATCTTTCCAAGCGCCTCTCTTCCAATATCAATTCCGCTCTTTTGAGCTCCCAATCCAAATGCCAAAAGCCCCTCTCTAAACTTTTGGCTCCCTAGCATCCAAGCAATTTTTGAGATTCCAATATTTGAGGAGTGAACTATTATATCAAGAGCTCTAAGAGAGCTAAATGGCTCATCATCACTAATTCTAAATCTTCCAATCCACATCTTTCCATTATTGGTATCAATTACACTATCTGGAGTAATGATATTATTCTCAAGTGCTAATGCATAAGTGATTGGTTTTAGCACTGAGCCTGGCTCATATGCATAGGTTGTTGCTTTTGGCTGCAAATTTGCAATCTCATCTGGCTTAATATCTAATGGATTATATCTATTGCTTGAGGTGATTGCAATAATTTTTGAGTCTTTACTTCTCATAACAGCTGCAATTATCTCTTTGGCATTTAATTTTTCTTTATAATAATCCAATATTAAATCGATATTTTTCTGAAGCCCCAAATTGATATTAAGAACTAAGTTATAGCCATTTTCTTTCTCTTTTATTAAAGTATCATTATTATAGACCACATATCCCAATACATCTCTTTTTCCTTTAATAATTCCATCTTGCTTTTTATTTAAAAACTTCTCATAAAACTTCTCAATTCCATTATATCCTACAATTTGAGTATATCCATTAATCTTTTTCTCTCTTGTATATCCTAAAATTGGAGATAGAGCCTCTTTTAGAGGATACTCTCTACTCTCTCCAATTTGGGTGATGGTCAATCCATAATAGAAGTTTTTATTTACTCCAATAGCGTGAAATACCTTAAGGCGATTTAGTTTATGTTTTAAATCTTTTAAAAAGATGGCAGTTTTTGCGTCGATATTGTTTGCAAGTATAATCCATCCCTTTTTTGGCTTTCCACTTTTGGTATAGAATTTTTTTTCAAGCTCCTCTTTGGGGATATTTGTATAGATGCTAAATAAAGTTAAAAAGAAATCCTTTTTTTT
>JAADEQ010000063.1 GCA_013153345.1 Campylobacterota bacterium
AGAGCATCTAAAAAATGGATTATATGCATATAAGTTTATAGTTCCAGCTGGAGTTTTTAGTGGAAGTGATTTAATTGAGGCTTCAAATCTAGCCTCTTACCATTTAGGATTTATTGCGCTAACTTATGACCAAAACTTTTATATTGTAAATACAACTCCTAAAATAACTCAAAGCTCTTTATATAAAAAGTATGCTCCAAGCAGTTATTTAAATAGTTTAGTAGCTTGTGGAGGGAGTAAAACATGCTCATTTGGAGTTATTAAAAATAAAGAAGATGCCATCTCTTTAGCAAAAAGGTTAGAGGAGTTAGTTCCTGTTGATAAAGAGATAAAATTTCATTGGTCTGGATGTGTTAAGGGGTGTGGAATTCATGGATTAGGAGATTTTGGATTTGTTGGAGCAAAAGTAAAAAGAGATAATGAAGTGGTAGAGGGAGTTGAGATATATCTTGGAGGTAGTAGCAATAAAGAGGGAAAAAAGATTTTAAAAGTAGCTTTAGATGAGTTGGTTGATTATATAAAGCCAATGGTTGAGTTTTATAAGATAAATAAAAAAGAGAATGAGAGCTTTGAGGAGTTTTTAAAAAATTCAGCCTTTTCTATCTGGGCATATGCTTTTATTATGAAATTAAATGCAAAGGGGTTTGAGTTTATTCCAAAAAATATCTCTAAAGCAAATAAGATTGAGCCATTTGAGATAAGAGAGATTGCCAATTATATATCATATAAGTTAACAAAAACTCACTCTCTAGATAATATCTTTACTCCACTAAAGATAACAACTCTAAAGGAGCAAGGGCTAAAAGAACCAATACACCAAATTATTGATAATATGCTAATTGGAAAATATCAAACTTGGACAGAAATTATTAAGGAGTTAGATAATATATGAAAGCTTTAACAAAAGATACAGCTTTAAGCAGCTTTATAAACTATAAAAATGAGACAGGGATGCAGTGTGGAAACTACACAATTGATTTGCCACCATTAAAGAAAGGAGAGCAGTATCGCTTTGTATTTGATGCAACTGCTTGTGTTGGGTGCCACTGCTGCGAGGTTGCTTGTAATGAGCAAAATAATAATCCAGATGAGATAAAGTGGAGAAGAGTTGGAGAGATGGAGGCTGGAGTCTTTCCAGATACTTTGCAGCTATTTAACTCAATGAGTTGTAACCACTGCATTGAGCCTGAATGCTTAAAAGGATGCCCTACAAATGCTTATATAAAGCTTGAAAATGGAATTGTTTTTCATGATGACCCAAACTGCATTGGGTGTCAATATTGCACCTGGAATTGCCCATATGAGGTGCCGGTATTTAATCCTGATAGGGGGATTGTAACTAAGTGCCATATGTGTGTTGATAGACTTGAAGCTAATCAAACTCCAGCATGCGTTCAAGCATGCCCAGCAAATGCGATTAATATTGAAGTTGTGAATGTAGAGAAATGGCTAAAAGAGGATATGGCAAAAGAGGGGGTTGCACCGCATTTGCCAGATATTGAGATTACAAAGCCAACAACAAGATATATTTTGCCAGAGCTTCCAGAGGGAGCAGAGTTTAAACCAGCCAATCATCATATTCTAAAGCCAGCGCATCCTGAGTGGCCATTAATCTTTATGACTCTTTTAACTCAAATCTCTTTTGGAGCTTTTGTAGCTATATTTTTAGGGGAGTTTTTATCAACTATTGGATTTAATCTTCCAAAACCAAACTCCATAATGGTCTTTATTGCCTTTTTAATAGGGGCTATTGGATTACCACTTTCAGCTCTTCATCTTGGACGCCCGCTAAAAGCAATGTGGGCTATGAGAAACTACAAAACCTCTTGGCTTAGCCGCGAGGCAATTGCACTTGGGGCTTTTGTTGGAATTGTTGGAGTAACCTATTTGGCCTATCTTTTTAATCTAAATAGCTTTATAAAGCTGCTTTTAGAGATAGTTGGAGTAGTAGTTGGCGCTTATGGGATATATGCTCAATCGATGATTTATAGAATAAAAGCAAGACCTGCTTGGAATAGAATTTCAACCACAAAGCGCTTTTTTGGAAGCAGTTATATTGGCTTTTTAATAATTAGCTTTTTGCTTCTATTGCAAAATGGGGCAAATGGTGCAATTGTGCTTCTTAGTATAACTTTGCTTGCTGGAGCTTTTCAATATTTAACTATTAAAGAGGAGGTTGATTTTTATAGATATTTAAATAAAGAGCACCCAAATTTTTATCAACTAAATAGAACAAAGAGGCTCCTTTTTGAGAAGTTTAAAAAGTTAAAAAAAGCAAGAGTCCACTCTTTGTTAACATTTGGAGTTGCTTTTGTATTGATTGCTATCTTATTAATTGCTAGCTCAAATTATACCTTAGCAGCTGCTATTTTATTAGTTGCAATAGTTGGCTCTTTTATAAGTGAGCTTATTGGAAGATATCTCTTTTATGTAACAGTTGTGCCACTTGGCCTTGCTGGAAACTTTTTTGCAGGAAATCAGAGGGGGTAGATTAATACTCCCTCAATGCCTCTTGCATAATTTTTCTAATCTCTTCTAAATCAAAACGATGGTTTGTAAAATAGTCAAATGCCAATACTCCTTGCTCAATTAACATATCTTTACCATCTGCAGTTTTTAGATTAAAACTTTTTGCAAGTTTTAAAAAAGGGGTCTCTTTGCCATAGATTATATCAACTGCCCCTTTTGCATCTAAAAATAATTTTTCTAAAATCTCTTTTGGCGCTGGCAGATTCTCATCTTTTAATCCAGCACTTGTCATATTAACAACTAAATCATAGGGCCTTGTTTTAAACTCATCAAAACTATAAGTTTTAAAACCTTTTTCTTTAAAATACTCAAGTCTTGGCTTGCTTCTATTTAAAATCTCAACATTATATCCTGCATCTTTTAAAAACAAAGATGTTGCCTGAGCAGTTCCGCCAGCTCCTAAAATTAGGATTGTTTTTATATTATCAAATTTTTTAATAGCATTTAAAAAGCCAGGAGCATCGGTATTATAGCCATATAATACTCCATCTTTATTAACCAAAGTATTAACAGCATTTGCTCTTTTAGCAAAATCATCCAAAATATCTGCAGCCCTAAATGCAGCCTCTTTATGAGGCACTGTAATATTTGCTCCGCTCAAATTTAGCTCAAAAAATCTATCTTTTAATTTTGAACCATCTTTTAGATGCTCTTTAAAATATACCCCATCAAACCCAAACTCTACAAATGCGCTATTGTGCATTAAAGGAGAGAGGGAATGCTCAACCGGGTCTCCAAAAATAGCAAACTTTTTTCTCATTACTCAACCTCTTTTAAAACCAAAAGCTCTTTATCCTCATCTAAATTTGCAAGCTCTTGGAGTGTGGCAAAAAGTGCCATAAGTTTATTTCTAACCTCAAGCTCCTCAAGCTTTGGAACTGAATCTGCAACAACTCCAGCTCCAGCTTGCAAAATCACCTCATCATCTTTAATCAAGGCTGTTCTAATTGCAATTGCAGAATCCATATCTCCACTAAAAGAGAAATATCCAACACTACCGCTATAAAAACTTCTCTTTAGCCCCTCAAACTTTGCAATCAGCTCCATTGCCTTAATCTTTGGAGCCCCTGTCATTGTCCCTGCAGTAAAGGTTGCTCTAAACAAATCAAACATATCCTTATCATCTTCAATCTGCCCTATTACATCAGAAACAAGATGCATAACATGAGAGTATCTCTCAACTCTCATCATCTCTGGCACCTTTACGCTTCCAACCTTTGCAACCCTTCCAACATCATTTCTTCCTAAATCAACAAGCATTAGATGCTCAGCCCTCTCTTTTGGGTCATTTATTAGCTCTTGCTCTAACTCATAATCTCTTTTTGCACTTTTGCCTCTTTTTCTAGTTCCTGCAATTGGGCGAAGCAAAATCTCTTTATCACTAAGTCTAACCATCACCTCAGGGGATGAGCCACAAATTGCAAAATCATTAAAATCGATTAAAAAAAGATATGGAGATGGATTTTTAGAGCGCAATATTCTATAAAAACTAACTTTATCAACTTTTCCTTTTTGAATATATCTAT
>JAADEQ010000099.1 GCA_013153345.1 Campylobacterota bacterium
AAACATGCCTATGGCAAAGCAATTGATATAAATCCAATAGAAAATCCCTATGTAAAAAATGGCTATACCTCTCATAAAAAGTCATACCCATTTATAAAAAGAGTAAGAGTTAATAATAGCGCTCCATATCGTGCAATGATTTTAAAAAATGATTATATTACTAAACTTTTTAAAGCCTATGGATATAGATGGGGTGGGGATTGGAGATGTTGTAAAGATTACCAACATTTTGATAAAAAAAAGTAAAAGGGGCAAAGCCCCAATAATTAGCAAGAGTAGGTAATTAAAAACTCATATGGAGTTGGTCTTCCCTCAACAGGAATTACATCTCTTTCAAACTTATAATCAATATAAGTTTTTAGAAAATCATCACTCATTACAACTTTTAAGAACTCATTATCTTTTTCAAGCCCCTCAAGTGCATCTCTTAGAGTATTTGGAAGCTCTGGAATTCCTCTTTCTTTTAAATCATCTCTAGTTAATTCAAATAGGTCCTCATCAATTGGTCCAACTAGTGCATCTTTATATCCGCCAGCTTTAATTCCATCAATTCCTGCTAGCATTAATACTGCAAATGCCAAGTATGGATTAGATGAGCTATCAGGGAATCTTGTCTCAATTCTTGTTGCTTTTTCACCACTTCCCCAAGGAATTCTACACGCAGCACTTCTATTTTGAGAAGAGTAAGCTAAAATTCTTGGAGCCTCAAATCCAGGTAATAATCTTTTATATGAGTTTGTAGTTGCGTTTGTAAATGCTGCTACTGCATCTTTATGCTTAAAGATACCACTTAAATAATCAAGTGCAAGCTTGCTTAAATTTGCATATCCATTCTCATCAAAAAATAGGTTCTTTCCATCTTTCCAGATAGATTGGTGAACATGCATACCATTTCCATTATCCCCATATAGAGGCTTTGGCATAAATGTAGCAGTCTTTCCATTTAGATGAGCTACCATCTTTACAACATACTTATATTTTTGAACATTATCTGCTGCTTCAATTAATGTTCCAAATTTTACTCCAATCTCACCTTGAGCTTGAGCAACTTCATGGTGACCTAAAACAACCTCAAGGCCAATCTCTTCCATAATTTGCATCATCTCAGCTCTTAAGTCAACCATAGTATCAGTTGGCATTACAGGGAAATATCCACCTTTTGTTCTTGGTCTATGACCAATATTTCCACCCTCTTCAAACTCTGAGCTATCGTTCCACTCACCCTCTTCGCTATCTACTCTATAGCAAGACTCATTAATGCTATCTACAATTTTTACATCATCAAATACAAAAAACTCATTCTCTGGCCCAAAAAATGCCACATCCCCAATGCCTTCTTTTTCTAGATACTCAAGCGCCTTTTTAGCAATACTTCTTGGACACTTCTCATATAGTTGACCTTTATAGATATCATAAACATCACAAATTACAACTGCAGTCGGGTCTGCTGTAAATGGGTCAAGGAAAGTTGTCTCAATATCTGGCTTTAGTAGCATATCAGATTTATTAATTGGCTGCCACGCCTCAATTGAAGAGCCATCAAAAGGAAGCCCACGCTCAAGAGTCTCAGCATCAAGTGCGCTTAGCTTATATGTAATATGGTGCCATGCTCCTTTAATATCTGTAAATCTAAAATCTACAAACTCAACTTCATTCTCTTCACAAAAACTAAAAAACTCATCCATGTTGTTAACAAATTTACCCATTGCTACTCCTAAAATAAAATTTAACAAAGTTATTATACTCTTTTTATCTTTTTATTTTTGTTGAATCGATGATTAAAAATTATGCAATACTCTATCTTTGTTGATAAAAGATACACAATTTTTATACCCAATCTCTTTTGCAATTGAAATAATATCACTATATTTATATCCAATATCCCCAATTTTATGAGCATCTGAGCCAAAAGTGATTTCAATTTGCTCCTCATAGCAAAGCTGTAACAATTCTTTACTTGGATATGGCTCATTAACAGGCTTTCTAAAGCCTGCACTATTTAACTCAACTACCATATTTGCTCTTTTTATCTCTTTTATTGCCTCTTTTGCAAGAAGTCTAATATCTTTTTTGGGCTTAAAATTAAAAACTTTAATTAAATCAAGATGCCCAACAATTTGAAAAAGCCCACTTTTTGCCATATTTTTAACTGCCTCAAAATACTCTTCATATATCTTATCAATATCTTTATTCTTCCACTCTCCAATAAACTCTGGATTATCAAACCCCCACTTTTTAATAAAATGAACTGAGCCAATTAGATAATCAACCTTAGCTTTTATTACTCTTTTATCAATAAATCCTGGCAAAAAATCAACCTCATATCCAACCCTTATATCAATTTTATCTTTAAACTCCTCTTTTAGACTTTTTATCTTTTCTTCATACTCTTTCATTTGAGAAAAACTCATTCTATACTTTTTATCAAACTCCATTGGAGCATGGTCGCTAAAGCCAAAAATATCAATATTTTGATTAATTGCCTCTTTTATAAACTCTCTTGGAGAGCCAGTTGCATGGTTGCATAGTGGAGTGTGGTTATGAAGATCAACTCTCATTCTTTTCCTTTAGAATTTTTTGAACTACAAGAGAGCAAATTGCAAGCCCAAAAGCTCCTGTTACTCCCATAAATGAGCCAGAGCTGCTTTTTGGCTCCTCACTTGAAAAGACTACATCAAACTTTTTATTAAATTTTCTTTTCTTTAGCTCATAGCGAATCTTTTTAGCAAGCCTATCTCCATGAGTCTTAAAGATAGAGTTAGATATCTCAATTTTACTAAAATCAATCCTTTTTGCACTACCAAGTGACATTATTAATTTATTATGCACCCTTAGGGCCAACTCAATTTTTGCTTTTGTATCATCAATTGCATCAATTACAATATCATAAGGGCTAAAGTCAAACTGCTCAATAAACTCTTTATTAATTTTTTGATGAAGAGTTTTTATATTAGGATATTTTTTCTTTAAAGCTTCAACCTTAACCTCTCCAATATTTCCTTCACTTCCAAGCTGCCTATTTAGATTTGAAGTCTCATATCTATCAAAATCTATAATTGTAATATTTTGCACTCCGCTTCTATAAAGACACTCTAAAGCAAAGCTTCCAACCCCTCCAACTCCTAAAATTAAGATATTTGCCTCTTGAAGCTTTTTAAAACCCTCCTTGCCAAAGAGCTCAATACATCTTATAAATCTATCCAATTCTCAACTCTTTTAATGCTATCATAGTGAGTCATATCAAGATGCACAGGCGTAATTGAGACAAAATTATCTTTTATTGCATCAAAATCGCTAAAGTTACTTAGAGGACTTGTTGAGTGGTACCAATCAAGACTTGGCAAGCCAATCCAGTAATACTCAAGCCCTCTTGGATTGATATGAACTTGAGCATCATTATTATAGACTCTCTTTCCAGCATGAGTGATTTTTATTCCGTTACAATCCTTAGGATTAACTGGGGGAATATTTATATTTAAAAACTTTCTTTCCTTTAATGGATAGCCATTTTCAAAGATCTTTTTTACAATATCTCTTATAACCTTTTTTGCTAACTTAAACTCCAAATCATAAACCCCATAACAATTTCCTCTGCAAACTTGAGAGATTGCAACTGCGTTAATGCCGTGCAAAACTGCTTCCATTGCAGCTGCTGCAGTGCCTGAGTAGGTAATATCTTCTCCCATATTTGCCCCAATATTAATTCCACTAACTACTAAATCTGGCTTTTTATCTTTAAAAAGCTTATTAAGTGCTAAAAAAACACAATCACTTGGTGTGCCATCATCAAGCTTATAAAAATTTTTATCAAGCTCAATAAAGCGAAGAGGCCTTGTTAGAGTTAATGAGTGTCCACAAGCAGACTTTTCAATGGTTGGAGCAACAACTACAATATTTGCCAAATCCTTTAGAGCTTCAATTAAAGCTCTTAGCCCTTTTGATTCAAACCCATCATCATTTGTTATTAAAATTGTTTTTTCCATTAGCTC
>JAADEQ010000074.1 GCA_013153345.1 Campylobacterota bacterium
AGGAAGATTCATAATCTTTGCAATCTCTTCGTAGTAGAGAGTTTGTTTATTTTTAGCTGCTTGAATTAGTGTGCAATAAACTTCCAAAAACTCTTTATTAAAAGTGCTATTCATTTTTTCCCCTTTTTCAAATAAATTAATTATAGCTTAAAATTAAACCTTTTTAAAGTAAAAAAAAGTTAAAATCTCTCTTAGAGTGAATAAGTATTCATTTACCTTATTTTAAAGGGCATTTGTGGAAAAGATTGCAGTTGTTGGGGCTGGGAATGTGTTGTTTTTAGATGAGGGGGTTGGAATTTATGCTCAAAAGTATCTTGAGGAGAATTTTGAGTTTGATAAAGATATAACCATTGTTGATGGTGGAGTTTTGGGATTTAAACTAATGACCTATTATCAAGATTATGATAAGGTTTTGATTTTAGATACTATTACAATGCATAATGAAGAGGCAGGTGCGATATATTCAATTCCAGCCGAGGAGCTTTTGGGGCTTGGGAGCTATAAGCAAAATGCTCATGAGGTTGAGATTGTTGAGATGCTTGAGATTTGCTCACTTCTTGATAAGATGGCAGAGGTTCAAATTGTTGGAATTGTGCCACAAAATATTATTGATGTAAAGACCAATCTAACTCCAAGGCTAAAGGCAAACTTTGATAACTTTATAAAGGTTGCTTTAGATGAACTTGAGAAGATGGGAGTTAGAGCAATTCCTAAAAAGAGGCAAAAGTCTCTTGAAGAGATAATTAATCTATATCAAAATCCAAAAGCAACGAGGTTATAGATGATAAGACAAAAAATTAAATATATAAGCCCAAACTGCTACTTTGCAGGATTTTTGCAAAATATAATTAATAAAAGCGGCATTAAAGGAGAAGTTGAGCAAAAGGATAAAGAGATTATTCTAAAGCTTGATGATAGCAATGAAGAGCTTTTATATAAATTTAGTGAGTTATCTACAAAAGAGCTTCCACACTCAATCTTTATTGAAGATATCAAAACTGAGGTTGTAGATGAAGAGATTGGTAATAATAAAATAGAGTGTCCACCTTGCAATATTTCGCTTTGTCCAAAGTGTCTTGAGGATATCTCAAATCCAGCAAGCAGTCACTATCTTGATGATAGTTTGCTTTGTACTCACTATAGCAATAAAGAGCCATTTTATTATAGCGATACTACAAACTTCTCTCCTCACTATAGCCCGGGGGCTTCGATATTAGTTTGTGATGCTTCAAAGATTGATGAGCTATTTATCCTAACAAATGAGGAAAAAAAGCTTCTATTTAGCATTGAAAAACCAACCATAAAAGCTACAATTAAAAGCGAGGAGATTAAAGAGCTTACTAATAGAAACTTTATTGATATAAAAGCGCCATATAATACCAGAAGTACTCTTGTAGCAATTAATGCAAAAGATGCACAGATGCCATATCTTTTTTTTAATGGTGGTGATGATTTAAAAATAGTTAAGGTTCAAGATAGCTTTAGTATAATTAGGGCAAATAGGGTTGCAAAAAAGCTTGAGAATCTAAATTCAAATCCAACTCTAAATCGCTTTGAGAATCTTGCAAAAGAGGCAAACTATAGTGAGGCAGTTGGAGCAAATCTTAGCACAAAAGCAATTAGTTTTATTGTAAAAAGTAGCGTTGATACAATTGAGCCAATAAGATTTAGCAAATTTAGTTTGCAAGAGACTTTGGAAAAGATGCAAAAAGATGAGATTAGAGGCAAACTTTTAAAAAATTTTGAAAAAAAGTTTGAGCCAATTTTAAAAGAGCTTTATAGCAAAGAGTATGATTTATTTGAGGCTTTGAGTATTATTTTAGAGGTTAATGAGATTGGCTTTAAGGGGCTTAGTGAGAAATCTTTGGAGTTTCTTGGAAATGGTGGGCTAAAGATTGATTTATATTTTAAAGATGGCAATTTGGATTATAGTGCGCTGCTTGGAAGTGTTATGAGCTTTAAGCTTGCAGGAGCAGAAAATCACTATATTGCCTACTCAATCTTTGAGGCAATTGGGGATATGGCAATTTCGGTATTAAATCAGCTAAAAAGAGAGTTTAGCATTAAAAATACTATCTTTATGGGGGATATGTTTGAAAACTCAGTCCTTTATAGCAGGATTTTGAGCAAATATCAGCTATCAAATCCATACTTTAGCAAAACTATTGCTTTAGATGATTAGATATAGATTTTTAATTAAAGGGGTAGTTCAAGGGGTTGGATTTAGACCATTTATATATAAGATAGCAACAAAGCTTGATTTAAAGGGGTTTGTTTTAAATAGCTCAAATGGTGTTATAGTTGAGCTTGAGGGGGAGGAGAGAAAAATAGATGAGTTTGAAGAGCTTCTTTTTTCAAACTTGCCTCCACTTGCAAAGATTGACTCTGTTACTAAAGAGGCTATTAAGATAAAAAGAAGCAAAGAGTTTAAGATTTTAAAAAGTATTAAAAGCGCTAAAAAGACAACTTTAGTTCCTGCAGATATTAAGGTTTGCAAAGAGTGTTTAGAAGATATAAAAAATCCAAATAGCCGCTTTTTTAGATATTTTGCGACAAATTGCACCAATTGTGGTCCAAGATACTCAATTATTAAATCTTTGCCATATGATAGAGAAAATAGCTCAATGGCTAAGTTTAAGATGTGCAAGGAGTGCAAGAGTGAGTATAATAATCCACTTTCAAGGCGCTATCACGCTCAGCCAATTGCTTGCAAAAATTGTGGTCCAAAGCTAAGATTAATAGTTGGCAAAGAGAGCTTTTTTGAAAAGGATTTAGATATCTATTTTAAGGTAGCAAAGCTAATTAAAAGTGGAAAGATTGGGGCAATAAAAGGAGTTGGGGGATTTCATATAGTTTGTGATGCTACAAATTTTGATGCAATTAAGAAGCTAAGAGAGTATAAAAATCGCCCAACAAAGCCATTTGCAATAATGTGTAAAGATATAAATCAAATAAAAAAGTTTGCTTTTGTAGATAAAAAAGAAGAAGAGCTGCTACTTAGCAAAGAGGCTCCTATTGTTATTTTAAAAAGAAAAAATAAAGCTATTTTAAGCGATTTAATTGCTCCAAATATAGATAGAGTTGGATGCTTTTTGCCATATACTCCACTTCATTTTCTTTTATTTGAGCATTTAGAGACTCCAATTGTTGCAACAAGTGCAAATTTGGGAGGAGAGCCAATTATTAAAGATATAAATGAGCTAAAAGAGAGGCTTTTATTTTTGGATTTTATTGTAGATTTTAATAGAGATATAGTTAATGGAATTGATGATAGCCTCTTGCAAATAGTTGATAATGAGGTTCAAATGCTTCGCCTTGGGCGCGGTTTTGCTCCAAAGGTTTTGAAGCTTCCTAAAAAGATTGATAAAAATATCTTAGCTTTTGGGGCAAATCAAAAGGCTACAATTGCTATTGCATTTGAGGATAATTTGATTTTAAGCCCCTATATTGGCGATTTGGATAATATAAAGACAATTAATTTTTTTAAGCAGACAATTGAAACTTTTAAAAGATTTTATGATTTTAGAGCTGATATTTTGGTGGCTGATTTACATCCAAACTATGAGAGCTCAAAGTTGGCAAAAGAGATTGCAAAGAAGCAAAATTTAAAGCTCTTTACAATTCAGCACCATTTAGCTCACCTAAATAGTGTAAAAGCAGAGTTTGGCTTAGAAGAAGAATTTATTAGTTTTATCTTTGATGGAACCGGTTTTGGAGATGATGGATTGCTTTGGGGAGGAGAGGTTTTTATTGGAGATAAAAGGAAGTATCATTTTAAGCCAATAAAGCTAATTGGAGGAGAAAAGGCCATAAAAGAGCCAAGAAGGGTTGCTTTGGCCCTTTTATTTGAAAAATTTAGCTTAGAAGAGATTTTAGAGCTCAATTTGCCAACAATTAAAGCCTTTAGCAAAGCTGAAATAAAAATGCTATATCAAGCGTGGCAAAAAAATCTTAATTCTCCACTTAGTAGCT
>JAADEQ010000014.1 GCA_013153345.1 Campylobacterota bacterium
AATATATTTAGCATCTAAACTATTTAATAATAGAAGGAGGAAAGCAACCTTTTTCATTTTTATTCCCTTTATCAAAATCTTTATACAAATAATACCATTTTAATTTACTATCTTAAAAAATTATTTCACTTTAACAAAACTCTCTTAGCCTCTTTATATCCAATCTCTTTAATCTGCTGATATTTATGAAAATAGGAAGTCTTAAAAGAGCTAACATCTGGCTCAAGGAGAATATACTCTTTATTGAACTCTTTTAGAGCCATTTTGGTTTGGTTATAGATTAAGATTCTAATGCTTCGCTCCAAATTGCCTAAAATTGAGAGCTCTTCAATCTCTTTAGAATTTAGCCTTTTAAAAGAGTTTTTGCCCGTTACATTTACAACTAAATTTATTAAATTATTATTAATGCTCTGCAGAGGCAAATTTGAGCTAATATATCCATCAACAAAATACTCATTATCAATCTTTTTTGGAGGAAATAGAGCAGGAACTGCAATTGAAGCAAGAATTGCATCTTTTATTTTGATATTATTATCTTTATTAAAAATAGTTAATTTACCACTATGATAGTTTGTTGCAATAATATTTAGTTCTTTTTCTAAATCGCTAAATCTTAAATTGCTAAAAATATCATCTAAAATAGCCTCAATTTTTGAAGTTGAAATTAGGCTTCCATTAAATTTTGGCCTAATCCATTTTAGGGAGTTAAATACGCTATCATATAAAAAGTGCTTTTTAGAGGGCTTTAAATTTAGGGCTTCAATTGAAGCTACAATTGCGCCCATACTAACCCCATGATAGGTTGAAGGAGCTAAATTTATCTCATCTAAATATTTAACCACTCCAATATGGGCATACCCAAGGGCAGCCCCACCACTAAGAACTAAGTTAAAACCATTTTTTAATCTATCTTTGTTAGGGCACTAAGTTCTCCAATAATTTTTTCTAACTTCTCTTTTGCCTCATTTAGAGCCTTTTGATTTTGCTCAACAACCTCTTTTGGAGCATTTTTAACAAAATTCTCATTACTTAGCATCTTTTCAAGTTTTGCAATCTCTTTTTCAAGCTTGCTCTTTTGGTTATTATATTTTTTAATAATTGGCTCAAGGTTGATATCATCAGTTGAGATATAGCTTTTTAGATTATTACTAACATCAGTTACTGCATTTTTTGGCTTAGCATCTACAAACTCAACCTCATCAACCTTTGCTAACTTTTGAATAAATGGCTTAATTAGCTCTTTATCAATATTTTTGTTATTAAACTCAATATAGGCTTTTTCAATTTTTTTATTTGCCAAATCTACAAGAGTCTTTGCCCTTCTAATTGATACAATCGCCTCAATTGCCAATTTAAATAGCTCATCAAAAGAGTTATCAACCAAAATCTCTTTTGGATATCTTTTTATCATAATTGAGTTTTTGCTATCAAGCTCTTGTTTACTTAGCTTTTGATATAGATATTCGCTAATAAATGGCATAAATGGATGAAGAAGCTTTAGGGATTCTTTAAAGATGCTTCCAAGCTCCCCAATGCTCTCTTTACTTGCTTTGCTAAGCTCAATTCCCCAATCGCAAAACTCTCCCCATAAATATCTATAAAGAGTTGTGGCTGCATCATTAAATCTATACTGCTCAATATTCTCTCTAACCTCTCTTATTGCCTCATTTAATCTATTTACCATATATTTTCCAAGAGGAGTTTTAATAGAAATTTCATCTAAATCTTTAAAGCTATCTTGATTTAAGAGTAAAAAGTTTGCCGCATTATATAACTTATTTGTAAAGTTGCGGCTAAGCTCAAGCTTCTCTTCGCTAAGCTTTATATCTCTTCCTTGAACTGCTAAGATTGCAAGAGTAAAGCGCATTGCATCTGCACTATACTTTTTTACCATCTCTAAAGGATCAATCACATTTCCTTTACTCTTGCTCATCTTTTGCCCTTGAGCATCTTTTACAAGAGCATGCAGATATACATGAGGGAAAGGGAGCTCTCCAACAAGTCTATCTCCCATCATAAGCATTCTTGCAACCCAAAAGAATAAAATATCAAATCCGGTAATTAAAAGCGAGTTTGGATAAAACTCCTCCATATCGCTCTCATTCCATAAAACTCCTTTTCCCCAATCTCCATTTCCCCAACCAAGTGTTGAGAATGGCCAAAGACCAGAGCTAAACCAAGTATCAAGCACATCTGGATCTTGATATATATTAGTTGAGCCACACTTTTGGCACTCTTGAGGCCTCTCTTTATCAAATGCCCAAGTGTGTCCACAATCCTTGCAATACATAACAGGAATTTGATGTCCCCAAATAAGCTGTCTGCTAATACACCAATCTCTAAGCTCTCTCATCCAAGCATTATAGCTATTTATCCAGTGGCTTGGAAAAAATTTGACTGCCCCCTCATTTACCTTTTTTATAGTTGAGTTTGCAAACTCCTTTTTAACAAACCACTGCTTAGAGATATATGGCTCAACTACATTTTTACATCTATAACAATGGCCAACTTGGTGGATATGAGGCTCAATCTTTTCAATAAATCCCTCTTCTTCTAATCTATTTACAATCTTATCCCTTGCCTCAAGTCTCTCAAGCCCCTTAAACTCACCGCAATACTCATTTAAGATTCCATGCTCATCAAAAATCTTAATAAACTCTAAATTGTGTCTCTTTCCAACCTCATAATCGTTTGGGTCGTGTGCTGGAGTAACCTTTACTGCACCTGTTCCAAACTCCATATCAACATGCTCATCTGCAATAATAGGAATCTCTCTATTAATTAGAGGCAAAATAACCTTTTTGCCAATTAAATCTTTATATCTCTCATCATTTGGATTTACCATTACTGCAGTATCTCCAAAATAGGTCTCTGGCCTTGTGGTTGCAACTACAATATGGCCCTCTTCTCCTTTTATTGGATATTTAATATAATAAAGCTTTCCTTCATGCTCTTCATACTCAACCTCAATATCACTTAGCGCACCATCTTTAGTACACCAATTAACCATATAGTTGCCTTGAACAATATATCCCTCATCATACATCTTTTTAAAGGCTTTTTTTACCGCATTTGCAAGCCCCTCATCCATTGTAAAGCGCTCTCTACTCCAAGCAGGACTAACTCCAAGCACTCTTAGCTGCTTTGTAATTGCATTTTGAGAGTTCTCTTTTTGCTCCCAACATAGCTTTAAAAACTCCTCTCTGCTTATATCATCTTTGGTTAGCCCCTTTTCTAAGAGCCTCTTTTCAACAACATTTTGAGTTGCAATTCCAGCATGGTCAACCCCTGGCTGCCACAAGGTCTTATACCCATCCATTCTTTTATATCTAACAATTATATCTTGAAGTGTAAAGGTTAGCGCATGCCCTATATGAAGCTGTCCGGTAACATTTGGAGGGGGCATCATTATACAAAATCTCTTATTTTCTTCTTGAATCTCTTTATTACCATCAATCTCAAAAAGCCCCCCATCTTCCCAAATCTTATAGTAGCTCTTTTCTATCTCTTCTGGATTGTAGCGGTTTTTACTACTCACTTTATCTACCTTTTTTAATTGCTATTATATCTAAGTTTAGCTATACTCCTCTTTTGTAATCTCCTTTTTATAGCCTACCACTAGATAATATAGGGCAAAAATGGCGATAGTATCAAATATTTTGCACTTTTTAATAAAAAAAATTTAATAAAATTATTTAAATTGTGAATATGAGTAACAAATAAAAATTATAAAATATGTATTAAATATAGCATTTTAGTCCCAATAAAACAGATAAAATGGAAAAATATTATAAAAAATTATCTTATTTCTTTTTCATTTTATTAAGAAACTTTTTCACTTTTTTTTATACAATACCATCTATAAAATAAAAAGGTTCTGAATGAGAGATCTAATATATGAGGCTGGTTATTTAATAACCTATCTCTTTTGTGAATTAGATAAAA
>JAADEQ010000154.1 GCA_013153345.1 Campylobacterota bacterium
AAGCGGATATATTCCAGAGATTAGAGAAGCTTGTGTTGGATGTGGAGTTTGTGTTGAGCTATGTCCAACTCAAGTTTTAGAGATTTTACCACGAAAGAGTTATGAAGAGGTATATAAAAAAGGAGAGAAGGTATGAAAAGAGTAGTATTTATTATAGCCCTTTTAATATTTGGAGGATGTTCAAATAGTAATACTCAAGAAGAGAGCAATCAATCTCAATCACCTCCACCTCCAAAAGAGATTAAAATAACAAAAAATGCAATAAAAACTGAAACAAATAGCTCTACTACAAAGGCTGAAGATGGAGGGAAATTTTATTATTCTTATAATAAGAAGGGTAATGAGAAACTAAAAGAGTATGAAGAGAAGACCAATAAGACAAGAACTACTCTTGATGCATATTTAAATATTAAAAGTCCATATGAAAAAGTTAGAATTACTCTAATGATAAAAAGGCTTAGTCAAGATTATATTATAAAGTGCTCTCCTTGTCATGATGATTATGCAAATGGAGTAATTGGGCCTTCACTTTTAGATAAAGATGGGGAGTTTATATATCAGCGAATTATGGATTTTAAGACAGGAAATAGAAAAAATGTGCTTATGAGAGAGCTTGTTAGCAAAATTGATAATGAAAAGCTAAGAGCAATAGCACAGGAGATTGCAAACTTTAATAGAGAAATTAGAAAGATGAGGATGGGAAAATGATAAGACATATAATTGCATTAATTGCCATAGCACTTGCTATTTGGGCATGGGTTTATATGTATAACCTTGATATGGAGGTTAATAAATATCAAAAGATTAGTGAGCTAATTGAAGCAACTAAGATGGAGGATAAAAAGATTGATAGCAAGGTTAATAAGGTTGAGATAAAGACTCCTCAAACTGCTTCTAAAAAAGAAGATGATGAGATGGAAAGAAAGCTAAAAGCTCTAAAAGAGAAGGCTGGAAATATCTCTGCTTTTAAAGTTAGCCCTTTATATAAGAAAAATTGTGCATCTTGTCACGGAAATATAGGAGAGGGAATTATTGGACCAAAACTGATTGGGCAGAGCAAAGAGCAGATTCTTCAAGCGCTTTATGATTTTAAGAGTGGAAAAAGAAAAAATTATGTTATGTATGGGCTTTTAAATAAGCTAAGTGATAAAGAGTTAGAGACTTTAGCAGCTGAGATTGCAACATTTGAAGATAAATTAAAAAATGCTAAATAGGATTTAATATGGCACTTGATAGATACCATCAAAGCTCAAGAGAGCTCTTAGAAGCTTCACTATTTTCAACTCTTTTTGCAAAGACAAAAAGTGGTAAAACCACTCTTTCTTGGAGAGGCTGGAGGTGGCTAAGCATCATTTTAATTAATTTAGCCTTTTTCTTATCATATTTTTTAGATATTCAGTTTTTAGAAGGAACCCTTAATGGTTCACGCCTTCTTGGATTTCACCTAATTGACCCATTTACAGCACTTCAGATTTGGGTCTCAACTCATCATCTTCATACTAATGTAATAATTGGAAGCTTAACCTTAGTTGCTTTTTACTTTTTAGTTGGTGGAAAGGCATTTTGTGGGTGGGTTTGCCCATATGGGCTTTTGAGTGAGATTGGAGAGCATATTCATATGAAGCTGGTTCGAAAAAAAATTATTAAAGAGAGAAAATTCAACCCAAATATTAGATTTTTATTTTGGGCTATATTTTTGGCAGCTGCTTATATTGATGGATATTTGGTATTTGAGGTGATTAATCCTGTTGGGATTTTAAGCCGTTTTATAGTTTATGGCTGGAGCTTAGCAATTATTTGGGTAATTTTAATCTTATTAATTGAGATATTTTTTAGCAGACGCGCTTGGTGTAAATATGTATGCCCAATTGGAACAACCTATAACTTTTTGGGATGGATATCGCTAACTCGCTTGAAATGGGATATGAATAAGTGCGACCATTGTGCTGCGTGTTTAGTTGCTTGCCCAGAAGAGCATGTAATAGAGTTTACAAAACCAAAATATGATAAAGAGAGAAAAGAGAAAGGTATAACTGCTCAAGTTGTTAGAAATGGGGATTGTATTTTGTGTAATAGGTGTATGGATGTGTGCCATACTGATGCATATAATGTTGAGTTTAGATTAAAAGATTTGGTTTAGTAAGATGCAAATTATTATTAATAATGCCTATAAGAAGTTTTTAGGGGAGTGGGTTTTAGATGGAGTTAATTTAGAGATTAAAAGTGGAGATAAGATTGCAATGATGGGGCCAAATGGGGCTGGAAAGACCACTTTAGTTAGAGCCATTCTTGGATTTTACCATCTAAATAGGGGCAAAATCTTAGTTGATGGGTTTGAGCCAACCAAAAAAAGAGTTGAGGTCTTAAAAAGAGTTAGCTTTATTCCTCAACTTCCACCTCCAATAAAACTTTCATTAAAAGAGCTGCTTGAGTTTGTCTCAAAAAGCTCAAATATCAATAAAAAAGAGATTTTTAATGAGGCAGATAGATTAGAGCTAAATTTGGAAAAAAATATAAATAAGCAGTTTTTTAAGCTATCTGGAGGGATGAAACAAAAGCTTCTAATTGCAATTGCGCTTGCTAAAAAGAGCCCAATATTAATTTTTGATGAGCCAACGGCAAATTTAGACCCAAAATCAAGAGAGAAGTTTTATGAGTTATTAAAAGAGGTTGATAGAAACGCTATAACTCTTTTTATAACCCATAGAATTGATGAGATAATAGGGCTTGTTAATAGGAAAGTTTATATGGAGCTTGGAAAGGTGGTTGAGGATGAGAAGATTTAGCCTTTTATTAATTTTATTTTTAGCCATTTTGGGGTGTGAGAAAAAGGAGATTGGCTCAGTTGAGAAGATGCATTGGGATAGAGATATGTGTGAGCGGTGCAAAATGGCAATTAGTGATAGAAAGTTTGGCTTTCAAATAATTGACCCAAATACAGGAAAGGCCTATAAGTTTGATGATATTGGGTGTGGAGTTTTGTGGCTTGAAGAGGAGAAGATTCCGTGGAGAGAAAAGGCTATAATGTGGGTTACAGATGCAAAAACAGGGGAGTGGATAGATGCAAAAAAGGCCTTTTATACTGATGATAGCATAACTCCAATGGCTTATGGATTTGCGGCATATTCTTTCAAGACAAAGCCAAAAAATAAGGAGCTAAAAGATTTTGAGTATGTTAGAAAAAAGATTTTTGAGATTGAAAGACTCAATAACCAAAAACTTCAAGGGCAAAAATGAAAAATCTACTTTTAGTTGCAAAATTGGATATTAAAGAGTCACTGCGCTCTAAATGGTTTTATGTATATACCATAATTTTTGGGGGGCTTATGGCTCTATTTTTTATTACAGGAATTAGTGATAGCGTTGTAATGGGCTTTAGCGGGCTTAGTAGAACGCTTTTAATCTTTATGCAAATAACAATTATAATCTTGCCAATTTTTATCTTAATTACAACGGTTAAATCAATTGCAAGCGATAGAGAGAGCAATGTTTTAGAGTATATGCTCTCTTTTCCAATCTCTTTAAAAGAGTATTATTGGGGCAAGATGGTTGGGCGATTTTTTGTTGTCTTTATTCCGGTAATCTTGGCTCTATTTTTGGGAGTTATTTTTGGAGTGCTTAAGGGTGGAGATTTACCTTGGAGGATGGTTATTTTATATACATTTTTAATTTTTGCTCTAACTTTTGTGTTTTTAGGGATATCATTTTTTATCTCTACAATTGTAAAATCAACTGAAGTTGGCCTTGGGGCCTCATTTTTGGTTTGGATTTTGCTTTTAGCATTTATTGATATTATATTAATCTCTTTAATGCTTCAAAATAGGGTTGAAGATTCAATTATAATTACAATTGCAATGCTAAATCCAATTGAGGTCTTTAGAATTGGAGCAATAACTCTATTTGACCCAGAATTAAC
>JAADEQ010000107.1 GCA_013153345.1 Campylobacterota bacterium
TATTATATACCCTTTAAAAAAGTTTCTTATCTCATAAACCTCACCAAAAAGAGCAAGTGAGATTTTTAAAGAGGTATTAATTTTAGAGCCTAATAATTTGATTGCAAAAGAGTATTTGAGAGTAAGATGAGAGTAGCTATTTTAGAAAAGAATGAGCTGCCCCTAAAAGGGGTACTACTTAGTAGTGTTGATGAGTTTTTTAGCTCTAGTGAGAAGTTTGATATATTGATTATAGGGTTTGACTTTTTTGGTGAGGTTTATGAGATAAGAAACTTTTTTAAAGGGTATATAATATTTCTATCTCCATCTATTGATAGGCTGATATTTAAAAAAGCTTTGGAGGTGGGGGATTTTTGTTATACCTATAGTGAGCTGTATAAAGTTGAGTATAGGTTGGAGTATTTAAAAAGAAGAATATATAAAACAGCTAGTTCTACCTTTAAATATAGGGATATTTTATATAATTTTAATACTAAGACTCTTTATAAGGGTAGGATGCTTATCTCCTTAACATTGGCTCAGCAAGAGCTACTAGAGCTTTTAATAAAATATAGAGGGAGGTTTTTATCGCTTGAAGATATTGTTGATTTAAGTTCTGCAATTGGCTCAGCTTCTTCTGTTAAAGTTATTATATCTTCTTTAAGAAAGATAGGATTTAAGATTATTAGCAAACAAAATCAGGGATATCAGCTAAAAGAGAGTGATTAAAATTTAGAAATTGTTAAAAAATTTAAAAGATAAATTTAGCTAGGGTATAATTAAAAAGTATTTAGATATTGTGAGCTTAGTGGCAGTTAAATATTACATTTTAAAAGAGACCTTAAGTTGTAGTTTAACTTTATAAGATGAGAGTAAACTATTTTTCTTTCCTATTTTCTACTTTTTAAAAAAATTATTTCAATTTGAAATATTTTTTAGGCTTTGTTATATTAAATGCGACAATTATATACACTGAATTTTTTCTAAAAATTTTAGAATCGAGGGATGAAAAATGAAAGGGAGCAATTATATATTGGTAGCCATATTGAGCTCTTCGCTCAGTTATGGAGCCATAACAGGGAATGTCTTTAGAGATTTGCCACTAAATGGGGGAAAGGTTGGAGCTTATGGTGTTAAAGAGCCAAATGAACCGCCAGTTAGTGGGGTTAGAGTTACAGCAGTTGATGAGCATGGGAATAGAGCTCAAGCTGTTACAAATGAAGAGGGAGAGTATAGACTAACTGGTTTAAAGGGAAAAGTTAGAGTTGAGTTTAGCAACTGGCCTTCTTATTTACAGGAGTCTTTTGGGACAAAAAGTGGAAGTTCGGTTCAATTTTGCACCGATGGAGATAAGGTAGATTTTGCACTTCATAATCCGCAAGATTATGTCTCTACTAATAATCCATATTTAATAAGTAGCGTATATTTTAATGGAGCAACAAATATTCCTAGTGCTTCAAATACTAAAGATTTACTTAGATGGAAGATAAGAGATTATAAAGATAATAGTTATAATGTAGTAGCTTCTAAGAGTCAGCTTGGAACTATTTGGGGGCTTGCATATGATAAAGAGAAGCAAGATATATATGCAGCAGCCTTTTTAAGACGCCATACTGGGCTATTAGATAGTGATGGTGATGGGTATGGAGATGTTGGAGTTATTTATAGAATAGATAGAAATAATAATATAGAAGAGTTTTATAGATTTGATAATAGTGAAGTTGGGACTATTAAGAATGATGAGGGGAGAGGGCTTCCAGATAGAGATGCTCCTTCAGCAGATGCGGAAGCATTTGGAAAAGTTGGAAATATTGGATTAGGAGATATAGACTTAAGTGCTGATAAAAAGACTTTATATGTAGTTAATCTTTATCAACATAAACTTTATGGAATTAATACCCAAACTCAAGATATTGAAGAGAGTGTAGATATTCCAAATGAGTGTAGAGACCCAAAAGATGCAAGAGCATTTGCTCTTAAATCTCATGATGGTAATTTATATGTTGGGGTAACTTGTGTTGGATTGAACTCTCAGCGCCAAAGAGATTTAAAAGCGATGGTTTATAGCTACAATGAGGATGGATTTAAAAAGGTAATAGAGGTTCCATTAACTTATAAAAAAGGTGCAGTATTTGAAAATAAAGGAACATCTTTTAAACCTTGGGTTAGAGATTGGAATGAGCTTTATAAGCATAAAGGTAGATATGTAATTCATCCTCAGCCACTATTGAGTGATATTGAGTTTGCCTATAAAGATGGGCAAAAGTATATGATTTTATCTTTTTTAGATAGAACAGGCCTTCAGACAGGGTATAGAAATAGTGATACCTCCGGAAAGGGTATATATGAAGGTATGAGTGGAGGAGATGTATTAATTGCTCAAATGAGAAGTGATGGAAAAGCTGTTTTAGAAAGAAGTGGAAGAGTTGGAAATAGAAGAGGAAAGAGAAATGGTCAAGGACCAGGAGGTGGAGAGTTTTTCCATGCAGATGACCTATTTGGATGGCATCAAGAGGTAGCTCTTGGAGGGATAGCTTGTATTGCTGGAGATGAGAGTGTAGGAGTAAACTCATATGACCCAGTAAGAGTAGAAAAAGAGACTACTTGGGCAACAGGAGGACCAAGATTTTTTAATTTAAAAGATGGCTCTTATAGAGCTGGTAAGAAGCTTTACTTAAAAGATGAGCCAGGAGTTATGGGTAAAGCAGCAGGAGTTGGAGATTTAGAGGTTATTACTGATGCAGCTCCAATTGAGATTGGTGATAGAGTATGGCTTGATAGTAATGGAAATGGAATTCAAGATGCTGGTGAGAGAGGAATTGCAGGTGTAAAACTTCTTTTAAGTGAAGGGTTAGATTGTTCTAATGTGGTGGATAGAGTAACAACAGATAGTGAAGGAAAGTATCTATTTAGAAACCTAAAGCCTAATTTTGATTATACTATCTGTATTGATGAGTCTCAATTTAAAAGAGGAAGAGGGGTTAGAGGAACACCTCTAGAGGATTTAATTATTACAACTCCAAATAGAGGAGAAGATAGAGTAAACTCTGATGCAGAGGTTGGTAGTAATGGTCAAGCAATTATAAGAGTTCAAACTAGAAATCATGGAGAGAATAATCATAATTATGATATAGGGTGTGTTGGTGATGGAGCTCTTCCAGCAGATACAACTAGCGGAGCATCAATTGGAGATTATGTTTGGTATGATAAGAATATAAATGGAATTCAAGACCCAGATGAGTATGGAATTGGATATATAAAAGTATATCTTTTAGATGAAAATAATAATGTGCTTCAAGAGACTCGCACTGACCTTCAAGGAAAGTATCTATTTGAAAACTTAACACCAGGAGTTTATAAGATACAAATTGCTCTTCCTAGAAACTATCCATATTTTACTCTTCAAAATCAAGGAGATGAGAGTAAAGATAGTGATGTAAATCCAAAAACAGGAATTAGTGACCCTATTACACTTAGTGAAGGAGAGCACTATAGAGATTTAGATGCGGGATTGGTTTGTCAAATCTGTTCAAAAATTGATATAGAGAAGTTTACCAATGACCAAGATGCAGATGAGGCGCCAGGACCAATGTTGGTTGTTGGAAGTAAAGTTACTTGGACTTATAAAGTAAAAAATATTAGTAATGCAGACTTGAGTGAGATTAAGGTTATAGATAGCCAAGAGGGTGAGATTAGTTGTCCAAAAGATACTCTTGCTCCAGCAGAATTTATGATTTGTACTCACGAAGGTATAGTAAAAGAGGGGCAGTATGAGAATATTGCAACTGTTACTTCAGTAAATCCGCTTGGAAATAGGGTAGAAGATAGTGACCCAAGCCACTATTATGGAGGAAAGCCAGGAGTAGATATAGAGAAATCTACAAATGGAGAGGATGCAG
>JAADEQ010000061.1 GCA_013153345.1 Campylobacterota bacterium
TTCTCATTTTCCAATCTCTTTGCCCAGCTTCCAAAAAGACCAATTTTTTTTGATTTTAAATTTTTTTGTAAAAAGGTTTTATTAGACTTTAGATATTGAAGAATATCATCTTCTTTACTATTTTAAGTTAATTGGTGCGCTGGACACTTTATCTTATTACTTTTAAAAGGTTAGTAGTGAGGGAGAAAAAAGGGAGAGGGATAAAATCTCCCTATTTATAGTAGCGTTTTACATAATGGGTTCCTAAAATTAGAGTCCAAAACTCTAGTCCAGTTTGAGGATTTCTATAATATGCCACTGCAACATCTTTAAATCTAGGATTCATCATATTTGGGCAGTGTTCATCATGCTCTATAAAGGAGTCTACCACCTCTTTTAGGTCAAAGTGGTAGTTTCCATATAAAATATTTTCTCCTATATAGTCGTTGTTTTTATATCCATGAGCTTTGGCTCGTAGAATTTGGTTACTCTCTCCATATATTTTTCCTGTTAAGTCAAAAATTGTATTAGAGCCATAATGTTCTAAAAAGCTATTCATTGCCATATCTTTGCTATGCTCATATGCTGCTTTATAGAGATTCCAGTTCCACTTTAGGGGTTTTGCAGGGGGTTTTACTCCATATACTCCACAATCTTGATATTTACTTCTTGCTTTATTAATTAGATAGAGAAACTTCTTTATTTTAGCTTTTGAGAGTTTAGGAGGGTTATAGTTTTTTATAGTTTTAGCTTCTACTATAACTGCTAAGAGTAAAAAGATAATTAATTTTTTCATCCTTAATCCTTTTTAGTTTTTATTAAAGATTATACCATATAGATTATATTAAAAAATAATTAACTTTTTTTGGTTTTTTAATTAAAATATCTGCGGAAATTCAGTCAATTATGTCATAATTAGAGTTCAAAATCTATTAGAAAGGTTAACTTATGCCATTAGTTACATTAACAAAAGATAACTTCAATGAAGAGGTTCAAAAGTATGAGATTGCGGTATTAGACTTTTGGGCTCCTTGGTGTGCGCCTTGTCGTCAGTTTGCTCCAATTTTTGAAGAGGTGGCAAAAGAGTATCCAGATATCTTATTTGGTAAGATTAATACTGAAGAGGAGCAGGAGTTAGCAGCATATTTTCAAATTCGCTCTATTCCAACGGTTATGGTAATTAAAGAGGGAGTTGTTGTATTTGCTCAGCCAGGACTTCTTCCAAAAGAGGCTCTAAAAGATATTATTAAGCAGGCTCAAGAGTTGGATATGGAAAAAGTAAAAGCAGAGATGGAGAAAGAGCAGCAAAATCAACAGCAGCAAGAAGAGTCAAAATAGTTAAGGTAATGGTGCAGTGTTTTTACACTGCCTTTTACTTGCTATTTTTTTCAATCTCTTCTAGTGAAACCTTTTGAACTAGCTTAATACTATCAAGCGCATTTTCTAAAATCTTTTTTGTTGATACTAGAGGTTTTACTCTTAGATTTGTCTGTTTTTTATCTAATGATTGATTATTTAATACCTCTAATACTTCGCGCTCTAACTCTTTTATAATCTCATTAAATTTATTCTCTATAAACTCTATATTCACCCTCTATCCTTTTGAAAATATATTATAACACTTCTAGGCTGTTAGATTCCATATTTTTGAGCAATAAATAGGCCGCCCAAGACTAATACCATTGCAATAGTAGTATTTATATCTAATTTTTCTCCCAAAATATATATGGCTGCAAGAGAGTTTAGAATAGGGATTAAATAGATATAGTTACTAGTTTTGCTAGAACCAATAATTGATACTGCATAGCGCCACATTAGAAAGCATAATCCAGATGCAATTAGGGCTAGAAATAGAAGATTGCTCCATATAAGAGGCTTTTTATATATCTCTATTGGTGCAAAAGTTTGATGGGTTATATAAAAGTAGATAGATAAGAATATAATCCCCCAAAAGAAGCTTTTTCTAGTTACAATAAAGAGATTATATCTATTATCTACTTTTGAAAGTAAAAATGAGTATACTCCAAACGATAGGGCTCCAATTAGGGCTAATAAATCTCCAATATTTAGAGTTGAAAATTTTTGATAATCCATAATTAGTAGCCCAACTAATACTAATATAAATCCTAAAAAGGTAAATATCACTTTTTGTTTTGGAGCCTTTTTTATAAATAATAGGATTAATGCAGTAAAGATTGGAGCAGTAGTTACTATAACTCCTACATTTATAGCTTTGCTATATTTTAAAGCTAGATTCTCTAAGATATAATAACCAAATATTCCAGTAAATCCAAGAAAAATAAATAGAAGCTCCTCTTTTGGGGAGAAGAAAATAACTTTTGGCACAATTATAAAAAATAGAAACCAAGCTATTATAAATCTATCTATTAAAATCTCAATTGGGGTTAGATACTCTAGCAGAACCTTTGTTTGAACAAATGTTAAGCTCCAAATTATAATAGTAGTTAAAGCTATAAAGTGGGCTAGATACTCTTTATTAGATATCTTCATATCTTTTCCTATAAGAGGCTAGAGATTGATAGATTTAAAAGATAGGAGGGGGCCTATTTTTTTGGTCTAAAGACCTTTATTACCTCTTCATTTGCAACCATATAGTTGCCTCCAATTAAATCTATACAATATGGAATTGCTGGAAATACTGCATCAAGACACTCTTTTATTGATTTTGGTTTGCCAGGAAGATTTACAATTAGGCTATTTTTGCAAATGCCAGCGCTTTGGCGTGAGAGGATTGCAGTTGGGACATATTTTAGGCTAACTGCTCTCATTTGCTCTCCAAATCCTGGTAGCATCTTTGAGCAGACTGCTTCAGTAGCCTCTGGGGTTACATCTCGTGGTGCTGGGCCAGTCCCTCCAGTTGTTACAATAATATCACACTTCATATCTGCTAGCTCTAATAGAGTCTCTTCAATTATCTTTTGTTCATCTGGAATGCAGCGGTAGATATATTGGGTTTCATTAAGAAGATATTCATTAAAAGTATCCATTATTGCTTTGCCCGAGATATCTTCATATATTCCAGCACTTGCTCTATCACTTGTTGTAACTACTCCAATTTTAATCTTATCCATCTCTAATCCTAAAAGGTTTTTTAGAAATTATACTATTAATTTTGTTAAGATTTTTTAAGAGAGAGAAGCTTTTTTAGAAGAATAGTTAGGGTTTAATATTCTCTTTGAAGTAGCTTTTTACCATCTTTTCAAAGTGCTGCATTCTCTCTTTTCCTTTGGGAAGCTTATCTCTTAGCTCTTTTAGTTTGGATAAAAAATCATCAATGCTTGAGGGAAGAAGGTTTTCTAAAAAGAGTCTTAACTCTTTAGAAAATGCTGGAGAGGCTCCATTTGTAGAGATAGTAATAGTGAGATTTTCTCTTTTAATAATAGAAGGAAAGATAAAATCACAATATTTAATATTATCCACACTATTTACTAATATATGTTTTCCTCTGCTCTCTAAAAAGATGCTCTTTTGCAAATTGATATCATCAGTAGCAACAACTACAATATCAAATCTATCAATATCTCCTTCATGGTAGGGGCGCTGATAGTAAGTTAAGCAGTTCTCTTTTATGAGGATATATATATCATACTTTACCTCTTTGGCAATAATTGTGATATTTTTTGTAAAGGGGAGAAGCTTTTGGAGTTTTTCTAGGGCAATATTTCCTCCACCAACAATTAAAATCTCTTTACCCTCTAAGTTTAAATATATAGGAAAATAGGACATCTTCTTATCCTTTTTATCTTTATAATAACAAAAAAGTGCTATTATTATTTTGATTTTTATCAAAAAAAATCTATTATTTATAATATATAATAGCGAATCTTAAATAGGGGTAATCAATGAGTAGTGTAGAGAATGAAATACTATATAAGAT
>JAADEQ010000034.1 GCA_013153345.1 Campylobacterota bacterium
TAAAAATATATTTATAGCTTCGCTTGCAGTAATTCCATATTCACTAAAAATCTTTTTTGCAGCCTCCCAAGCAATTGGGTCAACTTTAATTGAAGTCTGTTTTCTTGGCATCTTTTTCATCTTTGCTCCTTATAATTCATTTGAATTATTATATCATAATTTTAGAACAAATCCTCCTCAAGACGCTTTATTTTAAAAGCTTTTGTAACTCCAGCTAAGGTTAAATATGCTCTTTTGCTAACTCCAAGAGGCAAAAATTGAGGAACTCCCATATTCTTTTTGGTTCTAAAGAGATTTTGTTTTGGAAAATCTGGCTCTGTGCAGCCATGGCAAGGCTCTCCATTTCTGGTTTTACTATTAACTCCATTCCATAAAATTCTATTACAACTCCCATGGCTAAAAGGGGCTTGACACCCATGCTCATAAAACATACACCCCTCAAGCCTTCCAAACTGATGATTATCAATCTTATACTCAAAATACTCATTACGAGTGCATCCACTATGAATAGTATAGGCATAAAACTCTTTTGGGCGCAAAAATCTATCTAAATGAAGCTCTAAATCCTCTTTTATCGCATATAAAGTAGAAACCAAAACCTCTGGATGAATAGGACAGCCTGAAAGCGAAATTGTTTTATCTTTTAAAGAGCTAAATAAAAAGAGCTCTTTTTCTTTTTCAAAATGAAGCCCGGTAGTAAATCTATATCCACTCTCTTTAAAAATTCCTCCAAAAGTAGCACAAGTGCCAATTGTAATAACCTTTTTGGCAATATTTGCATATTTGCTAATTAGATTAATAATAGGAGTATTAGCTTTTTTAAATTCTGGTGAAATTGCCCCCTCAATTAATAAAATATCACACTCTACTTGCTTATTAATAATATCTTCTAGGCTATATAAACTCTCTAAAATTGGATGATAAACAAAACTAAAATCTTTTAAAAACTGCTCTAGATTTGGATAGTTTAAAAATGAGTGGGCATTACCATTGCAAGCAATTGCACTAAGCCAAAGAAGCTTAACTCTTCTATTTTGCACTCAAAGCCCTATATATATTATTAGAGATATCATCAATATACTCCTCAAGCTCCTTTGGCAAAATATTCTCCCCTTTTAAAAATACCATACCTCCAAGATATCCCATAAATAACCCAAAGGCACTAAAAAAATCTTGATTTTTCAACTCCCCTCTTCTAACCCCCTCCTCAAAATATATCATAATCTCTGTAACAAACTCACTAACACAAATCATCCCCTCACACCCATCTTTAAAAACCTCTCTATTACTCAAATAGACCCTTAAAAAATAATCAATCATATGGGGCCTATTTTTTGCAGTCTCAAAATAGACCTCAACAATCTTTTTGGTCTTCTCTTTAGTTGAAATTGGCATCATATTAATCTCTTTTAACTTATTGCCAAGATAGTGAGAGATATATTTAATTATCTCTTTAGCTAAGATATCTTTTGATTTAAAATAGTTATATAAGTTCCCAACGCTCATATTTAGAGCCTTTGCAATATCAGGAATAGTAGTAGAATAAAACCCTTTAGTAGCAAACAATTCAAGAGCTACATTGATTATCTCTACTCTTTTGGCCTCTTTTTTATCCATCTCTTCTCTTTTTAAAGAAATTTTATACAAACTTTTCTAAATATTTAGCAATATCTCTAGCTCCATTTGGCTTAGCTAGTCTAATTAGCTCTTTACTTATAGAACTCAAATCTTTATCCAAAATATCCTCTAGGAGTTTTTTATTTAGCTCTTTTTCTCTAACCACCCATCCTAACTCTTTATCTGCTAAAAACTTAGCATTATAATATTGATGGTCATTTGCCGCATATGGATATGGAACAAATAGAGCTGGCAATCCATTTGCAACCATCTCCCAAAGAGTACTAGCACCAGCCCTACTTATTGCAAAATCAGCCTCATTTATAATTTGAGCCATATTATTACTAAATCCAAACACCTCAGCCTCAACCCCAAGCTCTTTATATCCCTCTTTTACCTCATCAACATTTTTAACTCCAGCTTGGTGATATATTTTTATATTCTTCTCCTTTAAAAGAGGAGCAATCTCTAAAGCAAACCTATTTAGAGCAACTGAACCTTGAGAACCCCCCATAATTAAAATTGTCTTTATCCTCTCTCTTACTCTAGCACTCTTAAAATATATCTCCTTTGTTGGATAGGCCATTGTAATATCATTCTTCTCATAACTTGAGATAAATGCCTTGGCAAAAGGCTTTAAAACTCTATTTAAATTTCCACTATATGCATTTTGCTCATGAATTACCAAAGGAATATTTAAAGTAATTGCAGCAATTGCAGCAGGAGCTGCAGAAAATCCTCCAACACTAAATAAAACCTTTACATCCTCCTTTTTTAAAATCTCTCTAGCCTCCTTTACTCTTTTTAAAATATTAAATAAAGAGGCTATCTTTTTAACTCCACCTTTATCCATCACTCCAGTTGTCTCTAAAAAATATCTGCTCTTAAATCTCTTTTCATTCTCAAACCAATCTCTATCTTGCCCTTTAGTAGAGCCAATATATACCATTGGGCTATTAACTTGCTCCATTACCGCCTTAACAATTGCCAAGTGCCCTCCAGTTCCTCCTCCACTAAAAGCTATACTACCCATTTTCATCCTTTTTAATTTTTTTAGATAACATCAAAACCATTCCAATCGCAATTGAGGTTGCAATAATTTGGGAGCCTCCATAACTAAGTAGCGGAACTGCCATACCCTTAATTGGAATAATGCCAGTAATTCCAAAAGCATTAATAATAAACTCCAAACTAAGCACAATTCCAACCCCATACACAAAAAACTTATCAATCCTCTCTTCAAGCCTATTTGCAATATCAAAAATCAGCTTTATTAAAAAAAGCATCAATCCAAGCAAAACTATCATCCCAATAACACCTATCTCCTCAACAGCTCCAGCCAAAATAAAATCGGTATGAACCTCACTCAAATATCCCAACTTAAACTGCCCATTTCCAAGCCCCTCTCCTATTGCTCCTCCATTATGAATTGCATTTAAAGAGTTTGTAATATGCATTGGAATAGTTGTATCATTAACCTTAAGAGAGTCTGGCAAAAAAGGAATATAGTCTTGAATTCCAACCCACCACCCTTTAAATCTGCTAATTCTATGGGGTGCTAATTTAATTAGAGCATATACTCCTGCTCCAAATAAAACTAAGATAGAGATAAAAAACTTCTTAGATACCCCAGTTAGATATAAAAGAGCCAATAGACTCCCAAATAACACAACAACTTGCCCTAAATCTTTTTGTCCAACTGCAATAATACCGCTTGCAATAATAAAGACCAAAAAATATGGCAAAATATAAATATACTCCTTTAATACCCCATTTGCACTATTTACAATCTTATATCTTCTATCTAAACTCCAAGCAATAAAAAATATAAATCCATATTTAAAAAACTCAGTTGGAGCAATCGAGATTGGACCAAATTTTATCCACCTCTTTGCACCCAATACACTCCTTACAACACTATCTGGCAAAAATAGCATCGCAATAATTGCCAAAGATGAGCCAAAAAAGAGCAAAAACCCCAAAGGTTTAAATACATTATAAGGATTCATCCTACTAATTAGAGTCAATAGAATAATAGCAATTGTAATAGACAAAAATTGTCTCTGCAGAAAAAAATATTTTGAAGTATTAAAATAGGTAGTAGAAAATAAAGACATTGAATAGGTTAATACTAACGATAACATTAACAAAACTATGGTAGTAAAGTATAATTTATTACTCATCTTAAGACCTTTTTAAATAAATGAAATAATACTATTTTATTATT
>JAADEQ010000045.1 GCA_013153345.1 Campylobacterota bacterium
CCACTACTATGCGCTGCATATAAAGAGATATAATCAAACTCATCTTTAGCATCAAGCTCTACAAACTTATCTCTTAATTTAGTTAGGAGTTTAATATTAAACTTATCAATAAAAAATAGATTATACTCTATTGCCCCATCAAACTCCCCCTCTAAATTAACTTTAACCTCTCTTGCAATCCCTATCTTACTCTTATAGTGGTCAAAAAACTCAAAAGGAAAAAGCTCCCTCTTAAAGGCTGCTGATAAATCTCTTGCAACTCCATAAATACTTTGACAATCCCCCCTATTAGCAGTTAAATCAATTCCAATAATTGTATCATTTATCTTTTTATACTCTCTTAGCTCTTTTCCAATAACAAGCTCTCCAATTGAGTCATCTAAAATCATTATCCCCTCATCAAGCTCTGGCAATCCAAGCTCACTGCTTGAGCATATCATACCATAGCTATCCATTCCTCTAATATTTGCCTTCTTAATCTCAAAATCTCCGGGCAATACAGCTCCAATCTTTGCAACTGCAACAAACTCAGCATCTTTTACATTACTAGCCCCACAAACAATATCTAAAACCTCATCTCCAACATCAACTCTACAAAAGTTTAACTTATCAGCATTTGGATGTTTAATACAACTAATAACCTTACCAACCACCACATTTTTAGGGATATTAATCTCTTTAACCTCATCAACCTCCAATCCAATATTATTGAGCTTAGAGGTCAACTCCTCATTACTAATCCCTTCTAAATCTACATACTCTTCTAGCCAACTTCGTGTTACTATCATCTAAACTGCTCCAATAAACGAATATCACCTTCAAACATACTTCTTAAATCTGGCACCTTATGCAGTAGCATTGCAAATCTCTCAACTCCAAGACCAAAAGCATATCCACTCACATCTTTATACCCAACTGCCTCAAAGACATTTGGGTCAACAATTCCGCTTCCTAAAACCTCAAGCCAACCAGTATGAGAGCATACCCTACACCCTTTTCCATCACAAAATATACAACTAATATCAACTTCAGCACTTGGCTCGGTAAATGGGAAAAAGCTTGGCCTAAATCTAACATCAACATCCCCAAACATATAGTGCAAAAATTCCGTTAAAATCGATTTAAGGTGGGTAAAGCTAACAACATCTCCTTTTTCCACAACAAGCCCCTCTACTTGGTGAAACATTGGAGTATGAGTCAAATCAAAATCTTTTCTAAAAACTGCTCCTGGTGCAATCATTCTAATTGGAGGAGAGTTTTTTAGCATTGTCCTAATCTGAACTGGTGAAGTATGGGTTCTTAATACTTTAGCATCTTTAAAAAAGAAAGTATCTTGCATCTCTCTTGCTGGATGATTTTTTGGAAGATTAAGAGCCTCAAAGTTATGAAAATCATCCTCAACCAAAGGCCCTCTCTCAACTGAAAAGTTTAGAGCAGTAAAATAGTCAATTATCTTATTCATTGTAATAGTAATTGGATGAAGTGCCCCTTTAGGAGTCTCATAAGAATAGAGCGATAAATCTACTGCCTCAGCTTTAAGCCTCTTTTGAAGCTCATAATTCTCTAGCTCCTCTTTTTTCTTCTCAAAAAGTGAAAAGAGCGCCTCTTTTTTTAAATTAAGCTCTTTTGCAAACTCCTTTTTTTTATCATTAGCAATCTCTTTTAACTTTGCAAACTCTTTAGATAAGACCCCTTTTTTTCCAAAAATCTCTACTCTAACTCTATCTAGCTCCTCTAAACTCTTTGCCTCTTTAATTTTTGACTCTAACTCTTTCAACTCTAACCTCTTTTAAATTTTATTTACATAATAATATCTAAAACTATTTTAGAGAGGAGTTAAAAATCTTAATCTACTCCAACTCTCTTGGGTCTGCAATCTTTCCAGCAATTGCACTCGCAGCTGCAACTGCTGAGTTTGCAAGATAAATTTCACTACTTCTTGCACCCATTCTTCCAACAAAATTTCTATTTGTAGTTGCCACGCATCTCTCATTCTCACCTAAAATCCCCATATATCCACCAAGGCAAGCTCCACAAGTTGGATTGCTTACAACTGCTCCTGCTTCAATTAAATCTCTAATATACCCTTTTTCTTGAGCCTCTAAAAATATCTTTTGAGTTGCTGGAGTTACAATCATTCTAACATCTCTTGCAACTCTTTTGCCCTTTAAAATCTTTGCAGCAATCTCTAAATCTTCAAGTCTTCCATTAGTACAGCTTCCAATCATTACTTGGTCAATCTTTATATCATCTTCTACTGCTTTTGAAATTGAGTGACCATTTTCTGGCAAATATGGATATGCAACAACTGGCTCAAGAGAGCTTAAATCAATTGTTATAGTTTTAGAGTAGTTTGCATCTTTATCTGAATAGAAAAATTTTGGTTTAGCTCTAAGGCCATTATTTTCTTTTTCTACCTTTGCAAGATACTCTTTTGTAATATCATCAACTGCAATAATTCCACTCTTTGCCCCAGCCTCAATTGCCATATTGCAGATACTAAATCTATCTGCCATTGATAGATGCTCAAGCCCTTCTCCAACAAACTCTAATGCTTGATATAAAGCTCCATCAACCCCTAAGATTCTAATTACCTCTAAGATAATATCTTTTCCATAAATATGTCTTCCTGGCTTTCCAACAAGCTCTACTTTAATAGATTCTGGAACCTTAAACCAGTTTCCACCAGTAATTATTGCAAATGAGATATCAGTGCTCCCCATTCCTGTTGCAAATGCACCAAGTGCCCCATGTGTGCAAGTGTGAGAGTCTGCTCCAATAATAACATCGCCAGGAACCACAAGCCCCTTTTCAGGAAGCAGGGCATGCTCAATTCCCATATCTTTCTCATCAAAAAAATATTTTAAATTATGCTCTCTTGCAAAATCTCTACTAATTTTTGCTTGGTTTGCACTTGCAATATCTTTTGCTGGAATATAGTGGTCAAGCACAATTGCAAAACCATCAGGATTTGCAAGTTTTTTTGCTCCACTCTCCCTAAAAGCCTTAATTGAGATTGGAGTTGTAATATCATTTCCAATTGTCATATCAATAGGAACTCTAACAATCTCTCCAGCCCTAACTTCGCGTCCAACATGGTCGCTAAAAATCTTTTCAGTAATTGTTAAACCCATACTAACCCCTAAAGCTAAATTCAAGGGGATTATATCAAATTTGAAGTTAAAAGTAGTTACTATTTTAAATAATAAATTAGGAGAAAAAATGAAACTCTATGAGATTAAAGCCATTAAAGATTATCTAAAGCAGTTTGATTTTATAAAAAGGGCAACAAGGGTAGCTAATAATATAATTGAGCTAAATTTCAACAAAGATACCTCTATCTATTTTGACTTAACTAGAGGAGAATCCACTATCTATAAAACTGCTCCTAGCAAAAGAGTAGACTTTTTTAATGCTCCATTTGATACAAAGCTAAATCAGCTCCTCTCCCACTCCAAAATTATTGATATAGTTGTGCCAGAAGATAAGGTAATTATATTTAAAGTAAAACCTCAAAGCAAATATAAAGAAAAAGTTATCAATGCAAGATTTGAGCTAACTGGAAAATATACAAATATGATTTTAACAGATGAGAATAATATGGTAATTGAAGCACTTCACCATATTGATAGCTCAAAAAGCTACAGAGAGGTAAAACCAGGAGTTATACTAAAGGAGCTACCACCATTTAAGAGCAAATTTACTGGAGTAGTTGAAGATGTAGAAGCGCTTTTAGAGCAAAACTATAAAACTCTATATAATAAACTTTTAGAGCGCGCAAAAACTCAAAAGCTAAATATTATCTCTAAAAAGATTGAAGCTATAAAAAAGGCTCTTTTTGCT
>JAADEQ010000140.1 GCA_013153345.1 Campylobacterota bacterium
AGAGGAGCCAATTAGATAAATATCTTCATTAAAGCTCTCAATCAACTCCTTTAGAGTCAAAATTGCAAGTTTTGGAGTATAGCTTAGAGTTGGGGCAATAAATCTTTTGTTTCTCTTTTTAAAATACTCTCTAAATAAAGATGCCTTAACTCCCTCTCCACTCCCTCCAAATCCATGAATATAGATAATCATCTCTTCTCCTTAACATATTCTTGGCAAAAGCTCACCTGTTGGCATATCTAAAAACCTTTTTGTCCCCCAAGAAGACTCCAGATATACCCTTTTTGGATACAAACTATCAACCTCTCCAATAATAGAGGCATTTTCATTAAACTCTTTTAAAACCTCTAAAGCTTTTTTACTCTGAGTTTTTGGTAAAGCTAAAACAAAAGTTCCCTCATTTGCAAGTGTTAAAGGCTCAAATCCAAGTAGCTCACAAATCCCTCTAACCTCGCTACTAACTGGTACTTTTTCTTCAAAAACCTTAATTGATAAATTTGAGCCTCTTGCCCACTCATTAAGAACTGCCGCAACCCCTCCTCTTGTTGCATCTCTTAAAACTCTTATATCAATATCATTTTTAATTAGCGCTTCAACTTGAGGATATAAAGAGGCGCAATCACTTTTTAAATTGCTCTCAAGCTCAATCCCCTCTCTTGCAGCAAAAATTGTTGCTCCGTGCGCTCCAATATCTCGACTAACTATAATATCTAACCCCTCTTTTAGATTTGAGATTGAGATACCTTTTTTTATAACCTCTCCAATTGCAGTGGTATTTATAAAAATCTTATCAACTGCCCCTTTTGGAACAACTTTAGTATCCCCACTAACAACAATTGCCCCATTTATTTCGAGTTCTTTTTTCATTGAGCGAACAATTTTTTCTAAATCTCGCAAAGAGAGCCCCTCTTCAATTATAAAAGAGCAGGTTAGATATTTTGGTTTTGCCCCCATCATCGCAACATCATTACAACTTCCACAAATACTTAACTTCCCAATATCTCCACCATTAAAAAAGATTGGACTTACCGTAAAACTATCACTACTTGTAGCAATCTCTTTTTTAATATCTAATATAGCGCCATCTTCTCCCCTACTTAAAATCTCATTTTTAAAATATTTAAAAAAGAGCTTTTCAATTAGCTCACTACTCTCCTCTCCTCCATTTCCCATTGCAAGAGTTACCTCTTTTCTCATCTACCCTCCTAAAAAATCTTGATATGTTAAAACCTCAACTTTCCAATCAATAAACTCTTTATCACAACTTATTAAAATAGAGCCATTCTCTTTTGCCCAAAAACAAAATTTCTAACAGCCTCGCGTATGCCCATCTTTTTTATCATACTATATCGCATCTTTTTTATATTATGCCACTTTATAAAATATATCTCAATTCTACTTTAATAAATTTCCATATCTATAGTATGCCGCGCAAGCCCCTTCACTGCTAACCATACAGCTTCCAACAGGACTATTTGGTTTGCAAGCAGTTCCAAAGATGGTACACTCATTTGGTTTTGCAATCCCTCTTAAGATATCCCCACAAATACATAGTTTATGGTCTTCAATCTGCTCAATTGGAAGAATATCTTTAAAAATCTCTTCTGCATCAATACTCTTATACTCATCTTTTAATCTCCAAGCACTATTTGGAATATTACCAAGCCCACGCCAACGAAAAAGCTCTCTTTTAGTAAAATAAGTATTAATTAGCTTTTGAGCATTTAAATTCCCCTCTCTTGTAACTACTCTTTTATATTGAATCTCAAGCTCACACCTATTCTCAACAAATTGCTTTATTAGCATTAACACCCCCTCCATCACATCCACTGGCTCAAAGCCAGCAACAACAACGGGGCGTTTGTATTTAGTTGGAAACTCCTCATAAATCTTGCTTCCAGCAATAACACTAACATGGCTTGGCCCTAAAAATGCATCAATTTGGTTATTGTAACTATCAATATGCTCATCTCTGCTATCAATTAGCTCTCTCATTACCTCTGGAACCGTTACATGATTTATATGAAAATAGATATTATTAATTTTTTCTTTTATCACTCTATCAACTAAAACTGCACTCATTGGAGTAGTTGTCTCAAACCCAATTGCAAAGAAGATAACCATTTTATTGGGATTTTCTTTTGCAATCTTTAGAGTCTCAAGAGGAGAATAGACAAATCTAATATCAGCCCCTTTTCTTCTTGCATCTTGCAAACTACCACGACTTCCAGGAACCTTTATCATATCTCCAAGAGTAACTAAAATAACATCTTTTTGAAGGCTTAAAATATATGCATGGTCAATCCTCTCTTTTGGCATAATACAAACAGGACACCCCGGACCATGGATAAAGTTTATATTTTTTGGAAGCAGTTGAGGAAGGCCATATTTCATAATTGTGTGAGTATGACCCCCACAAACCTCCATAATATTAATATCTCTATTTAGCTTTTTTGCCTCTTTATTAATTAATTTAGAAAGAGCTAAAATAGTTTTGCCATCTCTAAAATCATCATACAAATTTTTTAACTCTAACTTTTGCATCTAAGCTCCATTACAATTATCCCCATCTATTATTGCCCTTTGGCGCTCCTCCTCATCAAGCTTTTCTAAAATCTCCCTATAAGTCTCTAAAGAGGCCAGAGCAGACTCTTCATCAATCTTATTCATAACAAATCCAATATGAATTAAGACATAATCTCCCACCTTAACATCATCTTCTTCCATCATCATAAGGCTTGCTTCTCTAACAACTCCAAATGTATCAACCTTACAAGTTGTCTTATCTTCGCTAATCTCAATAACCTTACTTGGAATTGATAGACACATATTAGCTCCTCATCTTTTTCTTAAACTCAATCCAATTAGCAACTGCTTTAATTGAGTTGATATCTTTAGTATTAACCTCTAAAATATCTACATTTGGCTTTAGTTTTCTTGCAACTTTTTTCTCTGCTTCAATATCATAATCTTCAAAATATGGTAAAAGGTCAGTTTTTGTAAATAAAATTAAATCTGCTTGCCTAAACATAACCGGATATTTTGCAATCTTATCATTTCCTTCTGGAACTGAAACTAAAACAATATTTAAATGAGCCCCAACATCATAACTTGCCGGACATACCAAATTTCCAACATTTTCTATAAAACAAACATCAATATCATCCAAATTCATATGATGAAGCGCCTTATGGACCATAAAAGCATCCAAATGGCACGCTGAGCCTGTTTGAATCTGATAAGCCTCAATCCCTTTTTCCTGAAGTCTTTTAGCATCTCTATTTGTCTCTAAATCCCCCTCAATTACGCCAAATTTAAAATTCGCAACTTCTGCTAACTTCTCAAGCAACGTGGTTTTTCCACTCCCTGGACTACTCATTAAGTTTATTGCCAAAACCCCATGCTTTTCAAAATGCTCTCTATTATGAGCTGCCTCATGGTCATTTTTATCAAGAATTTTAGTAATTACCTCAATTGTTTTTGAATCATTTAATTGAGGATTTGCATGAATATTCTCAACTCTATGGTCATGATTATGCTCAACTATACTACATCCGCAATCTTTACACATCTTTTCTCCTTTAAAGTTAAGTAAAAGATAAGAGATAAAAAGTAAAAGTTTAAGAGCTACTCTTTAGGCTCTTAACCGAGCTTGCTAAAAGTTTTATTATCTCTATTACATCTCTTTTTAGCTCTTTAAATCTTTTACTATCTAAATAGTTTGTATCATACAATAAATCTATCCAATACTCACTCTCATTTGCC
>JAADEQ010000106.1 GCA_013153345.1 Campylobacterota bacterium
AAAGGGGATATAAAAGGGCAGAGTCATATTTTTATTTGGGGGAGATTGCATATAAGAGAAAAAAATATAAAGATGCAATTAAGTTTTTTCAAAATAGTGCAATATTAAATGAAGAGGCTATCTATATGGATAAGCTCTTATTGCATACTGCTATCTCTTTAAATAAGCTGGGTAAAAAGAGAGAGGCAAAGAGTTTTTTTCAAGCTATAATTGACTCTTATCCAGATACTCAAAGTGCAAAAGAGGCCAAAAGATATATTAGATAGGAGCTCCCCTCTTATATTTTTTATCTTCTTTTGATAAAATCTCTTAATAAAACAAAAAGGGTTAAGAGTGTTATCAACAATTAACTTAGCAAAGAGATATGGGAAAAAAGTTCTATTTGAAAATATAAATTTAACATTAGATGAGGGTAAAAGATATGGCCTAATTGGAGCAAATGGGGCTGGAAAATCTACTTTTATGAAAATCTTAGCTGGTCTTGAAGAGCCAAGCGAGGGAGAGGTTGTAATAAAGCCTGGTTTAAAGCTTGGAGTTTTAGGACAAAATCAATATGCATTTGAAGATTTTACGCTAAAAGATGCAGTGCTTTATGGGAACAAAAGACTCTTTAAGGCACTAAAAGAGAAAGAGAAACTCTATATGGAGGGGGATTTTGAGAGTGAGGAGGTTAATAATCGCCTTGCTGAACTTGAGATGATTTGTGCTGAAGAAGACCCAATGTATGAGGCTGAAGTTAGAGCCGAAAAGCTATTAACATCTCTTGGATTTCCTGAAGAGATGCATAATAATTTGATGAAGTCAATTCCAAGCAGCGATAAGTTTAAAATTTTGCTTGCTCAGGTTCTCTTTTATAAGCCAGATATTTTGCTTCTTGATGAGCCAACAAACAACCTTGATATAAAGACAATTGAGTGGCTTGAAGAGGAGCTAAGAAGACATGAAGGGACAATGGTTGTAATTTCGCACGATAGACATTTTTTAAATGCTGTTGTTACAAATATTTTAGATTTGGATTTTCAAACAATAAGAGAGTTTACAGGAAACTATGATGATTGGTATATCGCTTCAACTCTTTTAGCAAAACAGGCTCAGGCTCAGCGCCAAAAGGCACTAAAGGAAAAAGAGGAGCTTGAGAAATTTATTGCAAGATTTAGTGCAAATGCCTCAAAGGCAAAACAGGCAACAAGCCGCCAAAAAAGACTTGAGAAGCTAAATTTAGAAGAGATTAAACTCTCAAGCAGAAGAGACCCTTCAATTATGTTTAGAATAAATAGAGAGGCTGGAAATGAGATTTTAGAGGTTGAAGATATTCATAAGAGCTTTGGGGATAAAGAGGTATTAAAGGGAGTTAGCTTTAAAATTGATGATAAAAAGGATAAGATTGCTTTAATTGGAGCAAATGGAGCTGGAAAGACAACTTTGGTTGAGATTTTAATGGGGAACTTAAAGCAGGATAAAGGATGGTATAAATGGGGGCAAACAATCTCAGTTAGCTATTTTCCGCAAAATACAACTGAGATTGTAAAAGGAGATATGAATCTAATTGAGTGGATTCAAAGCTTTAATCCAAAGTGGCATATTGATGATATTAGAAAGACTCTTGGAAGGATGCTCTTTTCAGGAGAGGAGCAGCTAAAAAAGGTAGATAGTTGCTCAGGAGGTGAGAAGCATCGCGTGATGATGGCAAAAATGATGATGGAGAGCAGTAACTTTTTAATTTTGGATGAGCCAAACAACCACCTTGACTTAGAATCAATAATTGCTCTTGGAGAGGCACTATATAGATATGAAGGAAATGTTATCTGCATAACTCACGATAGAGAGCTAATTGATGCATTTGCAAATAGGATTTTAAAGCTAGAAAATGGTAATATTATAGATTTTAAAGGGAGTTATGAGGAGTTTATAGAAAGTAGCAAGGAGATAGCATGAGAAGTTTTATTTTGATAGCTATTGTGGCTATGGTTTTTAGTGGATGTAAAGATAAAGAGATAATAGATGAGAGTGAAGCAAGAGATATTTTAACAGATACTAAATGGTATGAAAGCTCTAACCAAAAGTATAGAGTCCACCAGTTTGATGATAATATATATACTCTGTTTGTCTATAAGGATAAAAATTTTACTCAATTAGATAAAACCTATCAGTTTGAAGTAAAATATTATGATATTACCTATTCATTTAAAGATAAAGATAATAATATCTATAACTGCTATATCTCTAATATAGTAAAAGATAATGAGGAGATTAAAGAGATAGAGAGCGAGTGTGAGCCACAAGACCTTTTGGAGGATTTAGACTATTTTAACTTTAAGGCTTTAAAGAGGTAGAGATTTAAATAAGTAGCCTTATGGTATCATTTTCAATCTCAATTACCCCCTCTAGCTCTAGTTCATATATCTTATCTCCTATTTTTAATAGAGCATCATTTAGAGTTGGAGAGGAGGCAAGATACTCTAAGAGAGGCTCTTTTTTCTTTTCTAGCTTTTTAAAGCTATCTACAAACTCATCTATATCATAAATAGGAGTAGCTATTTTATTTTTAATTAGCTCATTTGTGCCAAGACTCTCATTTAGACGATGAGGTAGTACAAATATCTTTTTATTCATCTTTTTGGCAAACTCTACACTCCTTAAGCTCCCACTATTTAAATCAGCCTCTGTTACAATCAACACCTCTCCTAATGCTACTACAAGCTCATTTCTTACCACAAAGCTCCATTTGGTTGGTCTAAAGCCTGGCTCAAAGATTGAGAGTAATAGCCCTTTTTGTTCAATCTCCTCAATTAGCTCTTTGTTTACTGCTGGATATTTGATATCTATTCCATTTCCCAAGATAGCAATTGTATTATTAGCTTTAGCTCCTTTGTGAGCAATTGCATCAACTCCCATTGCTGCGCCACTAACTACTACAATATCTCTTTTAGAGAACTCTTTTGCTAAAGTATAGGTAAGCTCTTTAGTATAGTTATTTGGGCGTCTAGTTCCAACAATAGAGACTTTTTGTTTTTTTAAAAGCTCTTTATTGCCGCTATAAAATATCTCTTTTGGACTCTTTTTAATCTGGTTTAACTCTTTGATTTTAATCTTATTAAAGCTCATCTATATATACCACTTTTACATCTTTTAATATAGCTTTTGCCTTTCTTAGGGCCTTAAAGGTGGTTTTGTGAGGGTGACCAATCACTATTGCAAAACCTCTCTTTTTAGCCAACTTAACTGCTCTTTTTAGCTGTCTTAGTGTATAGTTAATATCTGCTTTGTGGTCTATAAATAAGGAGCTATATAGGTATGGTCTATTAAACTCTGAGGATATGGCTTTAAATTTGCTGCTTTGAGAAGTTCTACTATCAATAAATGTAAAGCCATTTTTTATCATTAAAGAGTAGAGCTGTTTTGAGGCTTTATAGTTTTGGCTAAATTTGCTTCCCGTATGGTTGTTGATAAATTTAGCATTTGGAAATAATCTTCTTATCTCTTTTATACGCTCTTCCATTTTGGAGTAGGGGGTTGAGATAAAGATTGTTTTGTGCATCTTATTCATCTGTTTACTATAAGACTCTAGCGGAAGATGTATAATATAGTGTTTTAGATTTTTAGTAAGTAGAGGGGTCTTAAAGTTCATCTTGTTTGGAGGAAAGATTGATGGGGTAATATGGTAAGGAAGGCTCTTTATGGCTCTTAATTGGTGAGGGTAGGTTACATCATCT
>JAADEQ010000146.1 GCA_013153345.1 Campylobacterota bacterium
TTATGATTATCTCTTTGTTGATTGCAAAGTTGAATCTAATAAAGAGGAGCAGTTTTTAAAAAAGTGCCACTCTACTATTAAAAATGGAGGATTAATTATTATATTTACCCCTAATGAATCTTCAACTATTGAGAGATTAACACAGCTTTTAGAAGAGAACTATTATGTAGCTACAAACTTTATTGAGATAGATAGCAATAGTGGAGTTCTTATTTCAAGGAAGATGCATGGATGGGGAGGATAGGGCTATTTTATAATATGCCCTACAAATTTGGATAGATTATCAATAATCTCTCCACCTTTTCTAAATCCAACCCCACACCCTTCATATGCAAAGAATACTCCAGCTTGATATCTATTGCCATTGATATCTTGTGGAAGCTCTACATACTCCTGATATACCATTTTATGGTTATGGTAGTGGCCTTTTTTCTCTTTTATAATATTTCCATTCTCATCTAAGATAGCAACATCTTCTCCCTCTCTTCCAAATATAGGCTTTCTTACCTGTTTTTTGCCTGGGATAGGCTCAAAAGAGGTCTCTAATAAAAGAGGGTGGTTTGGATATAAATCCCAAAGAATCTTTAGCATCGCTTTGCTTTGAAACATTAATGTATAGGCTGGATTAAAAATAATTGCCTCTTGGTTATTTACAATTGCTGTTAATAATACAGCCAAGTCTGGCTCTTCTATTGCAATATCTTCCCAAGGAATAAGTTTAAACCAAAGCTCATACTTCTCTTCATCATAATATATTCCGCTCTCATTAAACTCAACCTCATCCACATATGCAAAATTGGTAATATAACCAGCCTCAGTTGCAATATGTTGCAAGAGTCTTGTTGTATTTTCCTCTTCAATATTGCCTTTAATGGAGCTAAAAAGAAATTTCCACCCCTCATATAGCTCCTCAAAGCGGCTCACATCTTCATCAAGCGTAACAATACGCTTAAAATTATCAAGAAGAGCCTCATAGATATAGTTAAACTGAGCTGACTCTTCTAAATTATTCTGCTTTAAGATTGCCCATTGAATTATTGCACTCTCAAAAAGTGCTGTTGGGGTATCTGCATTAAACTCAAGAAGCTTTATTGGTTTTCCATCAATTCCACCAGCAAAATCAAATCTTCCATAAAGGTGCCAATGGACATCATTCTCCCATGTCTCTTTTACTAACTCAATTAGATTAAAAGGTATTCCAACCTCATGAAATAGATTATTCTCAATTACATACTCTCCAGCCTCTACAAACATATCATAAAGCTCATTTGCTGCCTCTTGATATGCTCTTGCTTCATCTTCAGTAATTACTACGAGCTCATCACTAATATAGCTTGTATTATCAATATCAGTATGCCATGCAAATCCTAAAGACTCTAAATACTCAACTGAAAGAGGCTCTACTTTTATTAACTCAACCATTATTATCCTCCAAAAAATCCACTACTTTTTGAAGTGGTACTTCTAGTAGATGAGCTACCAAAAAATCCACTCTTTTTAGTAGTTGAAGTTGTTGTAGTTCTAGGTTTGTTAAAGCTGCTTTTGCTTCTAGTATAAGTTGTTGGGCTCTTATATCCAGCTGCTCTAGCTCTCTCATAATTTGGATTTCCAAATAGTTTGCTTCCAATCCAAGAACCCAAAATTGCTCCAGCTGCACTTGCTAAGATTGCTTCTCCAAGCCCCATCCCTTGGCTTGTTACTTGAGCTCCATTTGGATTGGTTAAGTTGGAGGTATTATTTTCAATTTTAGCTGCCTCTTCTTTTATTAACTTATCCATCTCCTCTTTGGTAAGGACCCTTTCTGTCCCATTTAGCTCTTTTAATACGATTCTTGTCTCATCTGCTGGAAACTCATCTTTTATCTTATATTTTCCCTTTTCAACCTCTTCAATAATTACAAAAGCTCCCTTTTTTTGAGGCTCTTGATTTTGAGCTTGGGTATTATCTTGATTTCCACATCCAGTAAGGCCTGTTACTAAAAATGCTCCAAGACCAGATGCAATAGCTGCTTGAGAAAACTTACGTAGTAGTTTCATTTTGGCTCCTGCTAAATTTTTGCAAGATTATATCATAAAAAAGTAGAAAATATTAATCTGAGTACAAATCACTTATATCAAAATCATACTCTGGCTCAATAACAGGAACCTTATCTATTATTTTTGGGTCAACTTGATGCTCAGTTAGGTTATACTCATCTCCCATATAAAACTTTTGCTCCTTTTTATATTTTTTCTCTTTCTCTATCATCTTTTTTATATTCTCATTTAAACTGGAGCTATTGGTATCATTTTTATCTGTAGAGGCAGTAGCATTTGATTCTGCTACTAAAGAGATAGAGAGTATAAAGGTTGCAATTATAATCTTTTTCATAAGTTATCCTTATAGAAGTCTTTAATTGTAATTATATCTAAAATTGGCTCTCTTTGCTACTTAAGTTGCAGCTAAATTTGTGATATTCTTATATAATTGGCTCAAAAGAAACATAAGGAGGCCCAGATGAATTTGGTAAGAGGATATAATCCATTTGCAGAGCTTGAGGAGATTAGAGAGCAGTTTAATAGATTATTAAATAATGTTGGAAGCAATGTAAATGAGAATGTGATGAAAGATATCGATTTTGTTCCTGCAGTAAATACTAGAGAGGCTGATGATGCTTACTATATTGAAGTGGATTTGCCAGGGGTAAAAAAAGAGGATATTACAATTGATATTAATGAGAATACCTTAACAATTAAGGGTGAGAGAAAGATAAAAGAGGAGTATAAAGATGCAAACTTCTATAAAGTAGAGAGTGTGTATGGAAAATTTGAAAGAAGTTTTGCTCTACCTGAAGATGCTGATATTGATAATATTGAAGCAAAATTTGAAAATGGAGTATTAATTATTAAGATTCCAAAAGTTACAAAGGTTGAGAAGGCTCCTAAAAAGATTGAGATTAAATAATTTAAAATATTAAAGGAGGGTAGTGATGGCAGATATTAGAAAAGAGTTAAAGAGTGTAGAAAAGAAGATTGAACATGGAATTGTGGAGGGGATTAATAAGGCAAAAGAGGTAGTATCAAATGTTGCAAGACATATACCTCTTGCTAACTTGATTCATGATAGAAAAAATGATAAATATGTTATTGAGATAGATTTGCCAGGGGTTAGAAAAGAGGATATTAATGTAACAGTTGAGGGAGACTACTTAATTGTTACAGCAGAGAGAAAGTTTCAAAATGAAGTTAAAGAGGATGACTACTACCTATTAGAGAGCAAATTTGGAAAATTTTATAGAGCATTTTATCTTAGCGATGAGATTGATAGAGACTCAATTGAGGCTAAGTTTGAGGATGGGAAGTTAATTATTACTTTTGAAAAAGTACCATCTAAAAAGAGAAAAGATATTGAAGTAAAATAGGAGGCTTTGCCTCTTATCTTCTTTTTTTTGGCTCATCTTCGCCAAAAGTTACCACCCAATAATACCCTTTTTTAGTTTTATAGTATCCTACACCAATATCTTTAAAGCGACTATCTTTTATAACTTTGCAGTGGGCTTTATCTTTTGTAAATTTTTCTATTGCAGCTTTAAAGTGAGCATCTAATTTATCGCTTTTTACAATGGAGTTTTTTGTAAAAGTAATAATCTCTCCTACTAAGTTATAGCTCTT
>JAADEQ010000075.1 GCA_013153345.1 Campylobacterota bacterium
CACCAAGCTCATTAATAAGATTTTTAATAGATTCAATCTGCTCTTCAATCTCTGATTCAGTTAGAGTTGGTCTAATAATAACAAGTGTTTCGTAGTGTCTCATTGTGTTCCTTCTTTTGGCTTTTATCCCGCATATGCGAGAAAGAATTTTTGAGCCGATATTATACTATTTTTAGCTTATAACTTTGAGCTATTTAAAAAAGACTCCTCTTTAAAAGGAAAGTTTATAAAAATTTCACTCTTAATATACCTTTAGCTCATTATATAAACTATCTCTCTCAACCGGAATAAATCCGCTATTTTTAATTAAATCAACAAAATCTTCAAGCTTCATTCCATTTGCGCTATTTGCTCCTGCAGCACTTTGAATTGACTCTTTTTCAATTGTGCCATCTAAATCATCGCATCCAAACTCTTGCGCTATTAGAGCTAAATTTATTGTAGAAGTTGCCCAATAAGCCTTTATATGAGGGATATTATCTAAAAATATCCTTGCAATTGCATATGTTTTTAAAATCTCATTTGCCGTTAGAAATTTTTCTACTTTTAAATAGTTATTTTCTCTTTGATAAACAAGTGGAATAAAGGCATTAAACCCATTTGTCTTATCTTGAAGCTCTCTTAATCTATTCATATGCTCAAGGCGATGGTATCTATTTTCAATATGGCCAAATAGCATTGTTGCATTACTCTGACGCCCTCTTTGGTGCCACTTTTGATGAATTAAAAGCCACTGCGCTGAGCTAACTTTTCCCTTGCAAATTCTATCTCTAATCTTCTCATCAAAAATCTCAGCCCCACCTCCAGGCATTGAATCAACACCACTTTCAATCATCTTATCAAGCACCTCATCATAGCTTAAATTATACTGCGTTGCTAAAAAGTGAATCTCAGCTGCAGTTAATGCTTTTATATGAAGGTTTGGAGCTGCTTTTTTTATTAATTTAAAACTATCAAAATACCAATTTAGCCCAACATCTGGATTGTGAGCTGATACAATATGCACCTCTTTTGCCCCATTTAAATGGGCTTTTTTTGCAATATTTACAATTTCTTCAAGACTCATTGCATATGGATTTGGATTTTTTCTTGTAGCTGAATAGGCGCAAAACTTACAGGTATCTTTGCAAATATTGGTTGGATTTATATGGCGATTTATATTAAAATAGCTCTTTTTGCCATACCTTTTTTTTCTAATATTATCTGCAAGCTCTCCAAGCTCTAAAAGATTTAAATCATAAAGCTTTAGCCCCTCTTCAATTGAGATTCTTTCGTTATTTTTAACTTTTTTGATGATATCTTTCACACTTAAAACCCCTAAAAGAATTTATGCTATTATATCAATAAAAAATTAGGATTTAGCGTTGGAGAATATTAAGCAAAAGATTGAAGATTTAATAGCAAATAACGCAAGTGACTTTGAGATTGCAAAGGTTATTAAAAGTGAGCTAAATAGCTATTATAAAACGCTTCCAAAGATATTTAAAAAAAGCAGTGGTAAAGATTTTTTACTCAAGCATACAAAAAAGATTGAAAATATAATAAAGCTTGTATATAGAGTTGCAACAAGAGAGATGTTTTTTGAATATTTTCCAACAAAAAATTCAATTCCTCTAACAATTGCTGCAATGGGAAGCTTTGGAAGAGAGCAGCTTAGCCCAAAATCTGATATTGATATTATGTTTGTATATGAAGATATTGCTGGATATAATATAAAGGCTTTAATTGAGAAGATGCTCTATTTGCTTTGGGATATTGGGCTAAAGCTTGGGCATAGAGTCCATGAGATTAGTGAGCTTGAGAGTGTTGCAAAAGAGGATATTACAATAAAGACCGCACTTCTTGAATCACGATTTATTGATGGCTCAAAATATCTTTGGTTTAAGGTTGAAAATGCAATTGAGCATATTAGAAAAACTAATCAAAAAGAGTTCATTATTCAAAAGATTGAAGAGAGACGCGCCCTTAGAAAAAAATATCCCCTAATGATGGAGCCAAATCTAAAAGAGGGGGTTGGAGGCTTTAGGGATGCAAATTTAGTCTTTTGGATTGGAAAGCTCTTATATAATATCCCAAAAATTAGAGAGCTTCCAAAAGAGATTGTAAATGAGAAAGATTATGCAGAGTTTCATAGCTCCTTAGATTTCTTATTTAAAGTAAGAGCTGCTCTTCATATTGCAACAAATAAAAAAAATGACCAACTGCGCCTTGAGTATATTCCAGAGGTTGCAAGATTGCTTGGATATGAAGGAAACAGAAGCCATCTTATCTTTGCAAAAAGAGTTCATAAATCCTTGCGTGTAATTTGGCTATATTCAAGAATTTGGCTAAATGCTCTAGTAGCTCCCTATATCTCTTTATATAAAGATTATCTAAAAGCTCCTCCAACAATTAATAGCCTAACTGAGGCGCTTGATTTTTTAATTAAAAATGCAACCAAAAAGTTCCACTCCCACCCAGAGCTAAATAGCAAATTTTTAGAGCTAAAAGAGAAATCTCTTGATTTTGATAAGAGCCTTATTTTAGAGATTTTTAAAATGCCATATAGTAGTGCAATTTTAAGGGCGCTATCTGAAGTTAATATGCTTGGCTTCTTTATTCCACCACTAAAAAAAGTTGAAGCTATGCCTCAGTTTGATGGATACCATAAATATCCAGTTGATTTGCATCTAATTGCGTGTGTTGAGGCGCTAGAAGATATAAAAGATAGAAGGGTAAAAGAGGTCTTTGATGCCCTTGAGCCAAAATATCAGCTTTTAATTAAATTAGTGGCTCTTCTTCACGATGCAGGAAAGGGAAGAATTAGCGACCACCATAAAGTTGGTGCTACCATATTTAGAGCATATGGAAAAAAGATTGGGCTTGATGAGGATTTAGTTGAGCTTGGAGCAAAACTTATTCTTTATCATAGTGAGCTAAGCCATGTGGCTCAAAAAGAGGATATCTATAATCCAAAAACAATTGCAAAATTTGCAGCCCTTTTTCCAACAAAACTTGAGCTTGATTTAATATATATCTTAACCTATGCAGATACAAGCGGAGTTGGAAACAATATCTATAATGAGTTTAGCGCAAGGCTATTTTTTACACTATATCAAAATGCAATTGAGTTTTTGCAACATAAAAACTATCTTGATGAGACAGCAAAAAGGGTAAAAAGAGCAAAGACTCTTCAAAACTCAAAAGATTTTAAAAACTTGCCAAAGATGCTCCAAAAAAAGATTTTAAATATTGAATCAAATTTGCCATTTATAAAATATTCAAAAGAGAGAATCTTTGAAATTGCTAAAAAAGCGCTTGAAGTTGAAGATTATATATATCAGCTTACAAATAATAAATTTTTAACAATTGAGATTATTAGAAAAAAAGAGCTCGATTTAGGATATCTTTTAGCAAAACTAAGCCATCTAAATATTGTAAATTTAGATATTGTACGCCTTTTTGATGGAAAGAAATATTTTAAAATCGATTTTAATCAACTGGTTGAAGAGGAGTTTTTAAAAGAGATTAGCTATATTATTGAAGAGTCTTTTAAAAAGCAAAAAAGAATAACTCTCCCAAAGCCAAATATTAAAAAAGAAGATATCTTAATTGATTGCAACCACA
>JAADEQ010000126.1 GCA_013153345.1 Campylobacterota bacterium
TTTAATATTATACTCTTTTATAAGCTCTAGAGCCTTTTGGACTAAAATCTCACTCTCAGGTCTTGGAATAAGGGCGCCTCTATCAATAAAGAGCTCAAAATCCCAAAAACTAACTCTTTTTATAATATACTCAATTGGCTCATAATTTTTGCGCCTATTAATTAACTCTTTAAATTTAACCTCATCTACCTCTTTATTATCATTTAAAATAATAAATTCTCTTTTTACTCCCAAAATATAAGAGAGTAAAATCTCAACCTCAAGGCGGGGGCGAGAGGTTATATCTTTTAGCTCCCTAACTCCCCAACTAATTGCCTCTTTAATCTTCATTTAAAAAGCTTAGCAAAATATTATCTTTATGATACTCATCTTTATAGCCAAGTGCTTCAAGTCTTTTTATAATTGGAGGGTGGGAGTAGTAAAAGAAGATATAGAGTGGGTGGGAGTGTGGGAAGGATTTATTTTCATTAACCAATTTTAAGAGGGCTCTAATTAGATTATCTTTTCCTCCAATTTTTGCTCCAAATTTATCTGCTTCATACTCATTATGGCGACTAATTAATCCAAAAATTGGCATATATATAAAGCTAAAAATTGGGATTACTAAAGTTATTAGAGCAATTTTTACTCCAGCTGTTGGAACAACCCCCATCTCTAAAAATAAACTATCTGGCAAATTTCCAACTATAAAAAATAGTAAAAATAGAAAAACTCCCATAGTAGCAATATTTTTATATATATCTTTGTGTGAATAGTGGCCAAGCTCATGCCCAAGGACTGCAATTATCTCATCTCTATTTAGTTTCTCAAGGAGTGTATCAAATAGCACCACTCTTTTTGATTTTCCAAGCCCTCCAAAATAGGCATTTAGTCTGCTATCTCTTTTGCTAGCATCAATGGTAAATACTCCATCACTACTTAAACCTACCTCTTTTAAGATATCTTCAATTTTTGTTTTTAACTCTTTATCCTCAAGTGGTTTAAATTTGTTAAACAAAGGGGCAATTAGGGTTGGATAGAGCATATTTACTAAAATAATAAATAGAAAGATAATAATAAAGCCATATATCCACCAATTCTCAAAATTGCTAATAATATAGCTTAGAGTTGCAAATATTGCCCCTCCAACTATAAAAAATATAATAGCTTGCTTTATCTGGTCTATTATAAATAGTTTAGGAGTAGTATTTGAGAAGTGAAAACTCTTATCTAAAATAAATACTTTATAGATAGTAATAGGAAGCGTTATGATATAGTTGATTATAAAAAAGCCAAAAAGAAATAGTAGATTATTAGTTATATTATCTTCAATTCCAACTAAATTTTGGAGCCATTTAAACCCTCCATATATCCAAAATAGAAAGATAAGATACTCTAAGGTTGCCTCAACAATTGAGAGTCTCTCTTTTTTAATTGCATAGTTTGCTGCAATTTGATATTTTGCAGGAGGCAGCAAAATTGGCTCTTTATGTTTAAATTCACTTATATACCCAATTTGCATTACACTAATATATATTCTAATTAGGGTATAGAGTGTAAAGAGTCCTATTAATATTTCAACCATTCTATTCCTTTAGATAGTTTTGAAGGTAATATATCACAAAGGGTATTTGAGATTCTTTAAATAGATAGGTTAATAAAAATAATTAATGTTTATTATAGTAATAAGAGCCATAAAAATACTCTTTATCATCAAATTTATTCCCATTTTACAGAAATATATGCTACAATTTGATGGGATTTTAAATCCTTTGTTTGGTTAAATATGGTTACATCCATAAGAAGTTTATGATGTTTGAATTTAAAAATTGATTTAAATCAATTTTTAAATTCAGAAAAATTGATACTATATATCATCCCAACTTATGTAAAGAATAGAGGAGGTCTATATGGGAATGAATCGTCGTGATTTTTTAAAGAGCTCAGCAGCAGCTGCAGCAGCAAGTGCTGTTGGAATTGCAGTTCCAGAGGAAGTTAAAGCAGCAGCTCAAAATGCTGAGCAAGATTGGAGATGGGACAAAGCAGTTTGCCGCTTTTGTGGGACAGGATGCGGTATTATGGTTGCAACAAAAGGTGAAGGTTTAAATAGAAAGATTGTTGCAGTAAAAGGGGACCCAGCAGCTCCAGTAAATAGAGGACTTAACTGCATTAAGGGATATTTTAATGCAAAAATTATGTATGGAGCAGATAGATTAACTCAACCTCTAATGAGAATGAATGATAAGGGTGAGTTTGATAAGAAGGGTAAATTTAGACCAATTAGTTGGCAAAGAGCTTTTGATGAGATGGAGAAACAGATTAAGAGAGCTCTAAAAGAGAGTGGACCTGAAGGTGTTGCAGTATTTGCTTCTGGGCAATATACAATTATGGAAGGTTATGCAGCTCAGAAGATGATGAAGGCTGGTTTTAGAAGTAATGCAATTGACCCAAATGCAAGACATTGTATGGCAAGTGCAGTTGTTGGTTTCTATCAAACATTTGGAATTGATGAGCCAAGTGGATGTTATGATGATATTGAGTTAACTGATACAATTGTAACTTGGGGTTCAAATATGGCTGAGATGCACCCAATTCTTTGGGCTAGAGTTACAGATAGAAAGCTAAGTGACCCTGAGCGTGTAAAGGTTGTTAACCTACAAACTTATACTCATAGAACTTGTGATTTAGGTGATTTTAATATAATTTTCCGCCCTCAAACTGACCTATTAATTTGGAACTATATTGCAAGAGAGATTGTTTATAACCATCCAGAGGCAATCGATTGGGATTTTGTTAAAAAGCATATTGTATTTGCAACTGGTCCAGTAAATTTAGGTTATGGTATGAGAAGAGCTGGAGAGAAGGCTCTAAAAGAGGGTAAATACTCTGAAAAAGAGATGGAGATTATTAAAAAAGAGATGGAGAAAAAGGTTTCACCTCTTGAAGCACCAGCACTAGCGCCTTATGGTTATAAAGAGGGTGATGTAATGAAGAATCAGCCAGGAACACTTGCACACTGGATGATTAGCTTTGAAGATTATAAAAAATCTCTTGAGCCATATACGCTAGATTATGTTGCAAAGGTTGCAAAGGGTGACCCAGATGAGTCTATTGAGGATTTCAAAAAGAAACTTCAAGATTTAGCAAATCTATATATTGAAAAAGATAGAAAAGTTGTAAGCTTCTGGACAATGGGTATGAACCAACATACTCGTGGAACTTGGGTAAATACACTAAGTTATAATGTTCACTTCCTACTAAATAAACAGGCAAAACCTGGAAATGGAGCATTTTCTCTAACTGGACAGCCAAGTGCTTGTGGTACAGCAAGAGAGGTTGGAACATTTACTCATAGACTTCCAGCAGATATGATGGTTAAAAACCCTAAACATAGAGCGATTGCTGAGAAGAGATGGAGAGTGCCAGAAGGAACTCTAAATCCAGTTGGAAAACAGCATATTATGAAAATCCATAGAGATTTAGAAGATGGTCTTATTAAGTTTGCATGGGTAAATGTATGTAACCCATATCAAGACTCTGCAAATGCTAACCACTGGATTAAAGCAGCAAGAGAGATGGATA
>JAADEQ010000058.1 GCA_013153345.1 Campylobacterota bacterium
TACAAAAAAATATATTCCCCAATAGATATCTAACTCAAGCCCCCTAAACTCATCTAAATATTTTAAGATTCTCTTTTCATAATCACTATCTCCATATATAAAGATAGCCCTACTATTTTTTGGATTTAAATCTTTAAAATCAGGCACTAAAATTCCATCTTTAAATAGGTTAATAACCTCTGCCCCCTCAAAGTTAACACTTTTACAACTACTATTTAGATAGATAACCCTAAATCTTTTTGGATAATCTAATACCTTTCCACTAATCTCTTCAGTTGAATCAATAACCACAATATTGCCATCTTCAACCACTGCATCAATATCTTTAATTGTCTCAATTGTGGTTGCAAGAGGTAATCCCCACTCTTTTGCTAAAAGCTGAGCCCTATACTCATTTAATAAAATCTCGCTCTCAATCCCCTCCTCTTTTAGCCTCTCATAAATAACCTTTACTCTTCTTAAAGAGTCAAGCCCATCTTTAAAATTTGTATATGCATATAGATAAACCATCTTCTTCCTTTCTTTTTTTACCCCTTTACCCCACTCTTCTTTCCAACCCTCTTTGCCTCATCTTAATATATACATGCAAAATCTCAATTGCAGCTGGAGTTACACCGCTAATATTAAGAGCTGCTTGAAGGTTTGGTGGTTGGATTTGCTCTAACTTTTCAACAATCTCATTGCTAAGACCTTGAACGCTTCTAAAATCAAAATCTTTTGGAATCTTAACCTTTAGCATCTCATGCATTTTTTCAATTTGAGCCTTTTGCTTTTGGATATAGCGATAATATTTTGCCTCAATTATAATTTGCTCTAATGCCTCAGAGCTATATTTTTTTAGCTGCGGCACCAGCTCTAAAACCTTATTAACTGAAGCATCTTTCATTCTTGCAATTAAATCAATTAATGCTGTTTTATCATTAATTTTTTCTTCATTAAGCTCTTTTAGCTTTGCAATAAACTCTTTTGTTGGAGTAACAAAGTTTGTCTTTAAAAACTCAAGTGCTTCATTAATATCTCTTTTTAGCTCTTCAACTCTTTTTGCAAACGAGCTATCAACCAATCCAAACTCTTTTGCATAGTGAGTTAATCTTAGGTGTGCATTATCTTCTCTAAGAAGCAATCTAAATTCAGCCCTGCTTGTAAACATACGATATGGCTCTTTGGTCCCTTTTGTTACCAAATCATCAATTAAAACTCCAATATAAGCTTCATCGCGTCTTAAAATAAAAGGCTCTTTATCCTGCACTGCTAAAGCTGCATTAATTCCAGCCATTAGCCCCTGAGCAGCAGCCTCTTCATAACCTGTTGTTCCATTAACCTGCCCTGCAAAAAAAAGCCCCTTTATCTTTTTTGTCTCAAGAGTATGTTTTAGCTCAGTTGGGTCAATATAATCATACTCAATTGCATATCCAAATCTAATTATTCTTGCTCTCTCAAGCCCTTTAATTGAGCGAATCATCTCCTCTTGAACATCAGTTGGCAGCGATGTGCTAAGCCCATTTAGATAGTACTCATTTGCCTCAAGAGTTTGAGGCTCAACAAAGATTTGGTGTCTTGGTCTCTCGCTAAATCTATAAACCTTATCCTCAATACTTGGGCAATATCTTGGCCCAACCCCCTCAATTTGTCCGGTAAATAGAGGCGCATTATCAAAATTGCTCTCAATAATTTGGTGAGTCTTTTGGTTTGTATATGCAACAAAGCAAGGAAGCTGCTTTGGTTTAAACTCCTCTTTATTGGTTCTAAATGAAAAGGGCTTTGGCGGCTTATCTCCTCCTTGCTCTTCAAGCACCTCAAAATCGATACTATCAGCTGCAATCCTTGCACAAGTTCCTGTCTTTAGCCTTCCAATATTAAACCCAAGCTCTCTTAAATAGTTTGCTAAGGTAGTTGAAGCAAACTCCCCTTGACGCCCAGCACTTTGCTTTACTTTTCCAATATGAATTAGCCCATTTAAAAAGGTCCCACTTGCAATTATTACCTTTTTTGCATTATATTGATTTTGCAACTGAGTTATAACCCCTTTAACCTCGCCCTCTTCAATTATTAGCTTTTGGGCAATCTCTTGAGTAATATCTAAATTATCAATTTTATATAGCCTATCTCGCATATAGATTCTATATCTATCCATATCAATTTGGGCTCTGCTTCCTCTAACTGCAGGACCCTTTGAGGCGTTTAAGACTCTATATTGAATCCCAGCTCTATCAGTAGCAAGCCCCATCTCTCCACCAAGAGCATCAATCTCCTTAACCAAATGCCCTTTAGCAAGCCCACCAATTGCAGGATTGCAACTTGCAGCTCCAATTTGCTCTACTAAAATAGTAATTAATAGCGTTTTTGCCCCCATTCTTGCAGCCGCACTTGCAGCCTCAATTCCAGCATGCCCCCCGCCAATTACAATTACATCATAATCTTTAACCATTAGACAACCTATGTTATAATTTTTGAAATTATATCAAAAAGGTAGTTATGTTTACAGGATTAATTAGAGAAATAGCAAAAGTTAAAAAGTTTGATGGCTCAACTTTGGAGCTAAAGGCTAACTATAAACCCAAAATTGGAGACTCAATTGCAATTAATGGAGTATGTTTAACTGCAACCGAAATAAAAAAAGACTCTTTTGTTGTTGAGGTTGCAAAGGAGACAAAATCAATAATTCCAAAAGAGAAATTTGAAAAAGAGGTTCATATTGAGCCAGCAATGAGGCTTAGCGATAGAATTGAAGGGCATATCCTCCAAGGGCATATTGATACAATTGGAGAGGTGGTTGATATAAAAAAACAAAAAGATGGAGTCGATTTTTATATTAAAGTTGATCCATATTTTATAAAATATATTGTTCCAAAGGGCTCAATTGCAATTGATGGAGTCTCTTTAACAATTAATGAGGTTTTTGATAGTAGCTTTAGAGTAACAATTATTCCCCACACAATCCAAAATACTTTAATTAAAAACTATAAAATTGGCACAAAAGTAAATATTGAAACAGACTTTTTTGCAAGATATATTGAACATATCCTAAAACATCAACATATAAAAAAGCCTATATCATGGAGAGATATTGATTTAATTAATATGAGTTATTGAGAATTTAAAATCATCTCATCCGTATCAGTAGCTATTTTATAAATTAAAGTAACTTTATTATTAGAACTTGCTTTTAATTTTCTAAACTCTTTTAATTTAAAAACTGATGTTACGCACTTATAATAATATAAATATATTTGAGCGAAAAATTTGCAATTTTAATATAAAAAATATGCGTTACTTGTAAAAAAGCGCGCTTCAAGCGAAGCGATTCACGCTTTTTAGCATATTTTTTATATGTTGCATAGCAAAAATTGCATCTTTTTTGAGCGAAAATATATTTTTTTCAAAAATGCGTAACATCAGTTAAAAAGGGCTTTTTTTCTTTTTTAGCTAATAAAATATTTAACTTTTTCCTCTTTTTATGTTTCATAAATTTACTCTTTTTCAAGATAAATTATTATACCATAATATTTCAAACCCTTTTAAAGAAATAAAATGGAATCTATAAAAAAGAATAAAAAT